>JBFLYE010000180.1 GCA_040756715.1 bacterium | reverse complement strand
ACCCATTCCATTTACTCTAGCACCCTGTCCAAGCTTTAGGAAGGCAAAAGCGGTTTTGCCGGCTTCCTTAGCAAAGCTCACGCTCCCTACTAACCCTAAAACTGCTACCAAAAATAGCTTTTTCATCCTCTTTACCTCCTGATTTCAAATTCAAAATTCCTTAATAGCTTAACAAATGATAAATCCCTAACCTTGGTGTATAATCTTTCATCCGCGGTAATAAATTCAAAACCAAGCATATCAGCCAATGAGACATAAAATGCATCATAAAAACTAATCTTTCTTTTAAACATCAAAGCAATTGGTGGATGAACAATATTTGGAAGGGGAGCTACTATTTCCAAGCCCAAATCATACAATCTCTGAATACTTTCATGGATTTCATCTTCAGAAAAACCACCACTCATCTTTAAAACATTTGATACCTCATAAATCAAAAGGCCTGGCATAATCAACACAAACCTTCCTCTGATATGACCGTCCATTAAAGCCTTTGCTTTCTTGGTATCATCCTCTTCAATAAACCATTTAACTATCACTGAGGCATCAAGGATGTACACCCCTTTCCCTCCATTTCCTGATTTCCTCAACGCTCTTAAATCCCTCTATTCTTCTGGTTAGCCTATTTATTGCCTTTCCTGCCTCTTTCATCTTTTCCCTTTCAGATATCCTTCCTCCCACTAATATCTCAAGCCTTCGTTGCATAAGACCAAGTTGTTCAAAGCCAATCTCTTTTTCTAAAACTTCCATCTTTATTTCACAATTCCAATTTTTCCTACCTTCTTTCCTCCACCTCCACCGGTGATACAATAGATATAGACGCCAGAGGCGATGTTTTTGTTTTGGAGGTCCCATCTTTGTGGGCATTCGGTTACCTCTATTTCCTCTACTAGTTCACCGGCAATGTTGTAGATTTTAATGATTGAGCCTTGGCTTATTTTGTCAAACCAAATATACCTTCCTCCCTGCCTTGGGTCATTTATCTTCCAAGGATTTGGATAGCAATAGGCATCATCATTTTTTGGGGTAAAGGTTATGGTTGGGGTTCCTCCTAGGGTAAAGGTTGAGAAATGGGGAGGATGAGCAAAGACAAGGTTATCTGTGCCATTGTGATAGGTAAATAAAGGTATCCAGGTTCCATTTTCCAGAAGGTAAATAGTAAGGTTTTCTTCTTTTATCTTTGTGTTATCAACCCAGCCATTATTATCTCGGTCAGGATAAGAAAGGGTTATGGTTACCGAGCCTGGCAAGGATCGGGTTCCAAATGGATTATTGTTTTCATCCTTAAGCTCTATTGTGTAGACAATCCCAGCAAATTCAATGCCAGAAGGTAGAGGTGTTGGGATTGTGGTTGAAGTAGAAAGAGAAACCGTAACATTGGCTGTTCCCAGCGTTCCTGAACCAAACTCTATCTTTGCGCTTTCGGTTCCTCCAAAGGTTATTGTGCCTTGATTTGTGTTTAGATAAACTGTAATTGTAGCTATTCCTGTTATTGTTTGATAGGTTACCGTAATTGTGTCAATTCCTCCATTGGGTGATGTAGTAATGGTTGCCTCAAATGTCCTGCTTCCTGAAATTAAATTGATTGTGGTTGGGGATATGGAGTTTGTGGTGTTGATTAAAGTAGCTGTTCCCGTGGTAGTTGTTGTATTGTCATTTTTATCCTTTGCCACAATGGTTAAGCTAAAGGTAGCATTAGTGGTTGTGGTTTCTGGTAAGGTAAGGGTAAGATAAGCAATTGCTCCTGGTTCTACAGTAATGGTTATGGTGGCTGACAGAGTAGTTACTGTGCCGGTTATTGTGTATGTGCCTATTTTGGTAAATGTTCCTATGAGGGTAGCTGTCCCCTGTTGTGTTGTAGCGGTTCCAATGAATGGATTGTAGCTAAAATAAACCATTGTTCCATCAGCCACTGGGTTGTTGTATTGGTCAGTTACATAGGCAGACAGGGTTGATGTGCCATTATCGGCATTGATGGTAGATGGATCTGCCGTAAGGGTTATCGTGGCAGGAGGGCCGGGGATTATAGTAAAGGTTGTGGTGGCAAAGAGGCCATTGGTTCTTGCGGTAATTATTTTTGTGCCTAATTCTTGGGTATCTACGATAAATGTAGTTGAGAATGTGCCATATTCGCTTGATATGGTTGTGGTTATGGTTTGGGTTGTGCCGAAGTCAATTGCTATCGTTGTCTCGGTAGCTAAGGTGTTGCCTTTGATTGTCACAGCTTGTCCAACTTCGCCTGAGGTGGGAGAGAGAAACCTTATCTGGAAGAAATCAAGCGTAAATTCATAGGCACCCAGATCAACAATGCGAATTATCCTTGGGTTTCCATCCTTGTCAGTGGTTGGAATTGCTGGGGCTGTGTTTGAGCCTGCATCAATGCAGGGAGAAAGGGTGCCAATGCGATAATCAGAATCGGCAAATTGGGGGTTGGCACAGATGTCGTGTGTTCCGGTTCCGACGCCAAAATAATTTCCCAATGAATTATTCCAGACATCGTTGTAGTCAATAATGGGATTACCAGAAGCTTTGTAGATGCCATATTCGCCATTATTTACAATAATATTATTGGTGATATTTGGGGAGGAGTTGATGTCGCAGGAGATGCCATGCGTGCCATTCTCCACTATGGTGTTATTGGTGATGTCTGGGGAGGAGTCGTAGCAGTAGATGCCATTGCTATTCTCTGCTATGGTGTTATGGGTGATATTTGGGGAGGAGTTGTCGCAGTAGATGCCATCATTGCTATTCCCCGCTATGGTGTTATTGGTAATGGTTCCCGAGGAGTCGTTGCAGAAGATGCCAAAGGTATTCCCCGTTATGGTGTTATGGGTGATGGCTGGGTTTGCACTATTTGTGTCACGTATTCCATTACCATATGGATAGGTTGCAGTTGCCCCGGTTATGGTAAAGCCAGTGATTGTGCCACCGGCATGGTCAAAGGTTACTGTGTTTGTATCGCCAAGCCCAGAGGCTGTGATTGTGCAGGCACTTGCCCCTCCTGTTCCCATTAAGGTGATATTTTTATTTCCGATATAGAGCGCCTCATTATAGGTTCCGGGATGAACATAGATTGTATCGCCAGTGGTTGCCGCATCTATTGCTGAGTGAATCGTCCCATATTGCGATGGCACATACAAATCCGCTGACTTTGCCTCCTGACCCCAAATTAGCCCTAAAACTACCAAACTTAAGATTTTCTGTCGAGTAGACATCTTTTCAACCTCCTATCCCCTCACCTTAATCCTCTCCCAACTGGGGAGAGGGAGGGTGATTTGACAAAATATTGTCTATAATTTTTAAGAATTTTTCAAGGCAATGAAAATTAACTTCTACAGTTTCGACATCCATATCCCCTTCATAGAAACCCGTGCGATGAAGCGCTTCTCCGCAACTTTCTCCATGCACTATTTCTTCATTGTTATATTTTTTAGCAAGCTGGGTAGCTGTCTTTCCAAAATCTTTATGATATTTTATTTCTGGATTGACTGCTTTTAATGCCGCCATTACACATCCCCAACCTTTCTCACAAGCCTCTCTTAATAACATCTCGTTCCCGGTAGCCTTATATCTTTTAAGCTCAAGTTTCCCTTCTTTCAAAAACCCCTCGGCTAGTGCTAATCTTTTATTCATTTCTTTTCCTCTTTATTTGTTAAGATTTGTTTTATTTTATCGCAAAATAACTTTACTTCAAAGGCATCATCTCTTACCTCTCTTTCAGTGAGCCAACCTTCATAAAAATTCATATGTAGGGCACTGGCTAAACTGAATTGTTTTCTTATCGCCGGCTCTTTTATCTCCTCAGCAAGCTCATCGGCTGCTTTAAATAGCCAGATATGCCCATTGTGCTGTATGCCCTTATACTCTGCCCATGCCTTTAATATTTGGGCAGATGCTCCCCAGTATTTCTCAGATGCCTGGCAAAGCTCTCCTTTTTTAAACTCTTTTTCAGCCTGCGTTATGTATCTATCCGCCTTTTCTATATATCGCTTTACCTTAAGATTGTTCATTTTTAATCTTTAAATATTACCTTCCCTATGCATTATTTATCAAGAAAAATTTATAGCCCATAAATCCTGCTCTTGCCCCTTGGGTTAGAAAACTTAAGCCCCAAAACTACCATCTACCAGGCTTTCTTCAGGCAAATTATGGCAGGCAATCTTTATATTTTCAACCTTTTTGCCCAAGGCAGATATGCTTTCAACTATCACTAGCGGAGCAAATTCTATCCCGCTTCCCGTGACCATCCGCACTGTTTCTTTTGTCCGAGCAGGGTCGCAACCAACAGCAATGGCGATATTCCAGGGAATTATGGTTAGGGTACAGCCTGTATCAAGAGCCATCTTTAGAAACCTTGTTTTTATAGCTTTTATCTCTACATCCAGAACAATTAAGCCTGAGCGAGAATCTATAATTAACCCTTTATTCATTAGAACATTGCCACATAGTCTTTTGGTATCTCTCCCGCATACTCTATGGCAATTTTATCCTCCTCTTTTGTCTCTAAAAGCTTCTCATAAATATCAGCTTTCCTGTTGGAGTGGGCAATGAGAATGCCCTTTGTTGGCTTTTGCAAATCATCTGTCTCAACCTCTCCCAGCAATAACCATTCTCCCCAGTACCTTTTTCTCAAATCCTCTATACTTTCTTGTTCCATTTTTCCTCCTTATATTTTATAAAATTATTTAGAAACCTTTGTTTTCTCTTTCTTATGCTCTTGATAATAAATATAGAGAGCAAAACCAATTGCCATTAAGGCTCCACAACCAAGCACCATTATAAGATTATACCACATTATTATTCACCTCCTTCTTTATCTAACCAAAAAGCAATGATTACAAAAATGGATGTTGTGCAAACCTACAGCGATAAGGAGAAGGCTAGCGGCTTCTTTTGAAATAATAGAGCCAATTATAAAACCTCCAAAACTTAACTTACCAATATCATAAAAGAATTTAGAAAGATTGTACGTGTGTAGCTTCTCTCTTAACCAAATTACCATAGCCGTTGTTTAGCTGTCCTATATACCTAGGCACAAAGGGACAAAGGCACAAAGAAAGCAAGTAATAAATAAACTCTCTCGTCTTTGTGCCTCTCTGCCT
>JBFLYE010000179.1 GCA_040756715.1 bacterium | reverse complement strand
ATAATCTATTTGTTGCATCTGTTTGAGTTACCCTCCTTTTAGAGAGATTTAAAGGGTTATAATACTCATTCAGGTGCAACATTTTCAAGAGATTATATTTGCACCATATTCCGTGAAGAGCCAAATTGTTATAAGTCCCTTGTCCACGACCAATGCACATTCACTTAAATTAAATTGTTCCTTTAAGGAGCTAACTATTTCAATTAAAGTCACAGAATCCATTGTGTTGCCCTTAAATATCTTCCACCAAAATGGAAATCCTTTCTTTGTAACTGCTATCGCTAATATAATTTGCCTCCTATCGTTTCTATGGTCTCTTGAATGCCCAAAACCAGCTAAATCAGGTCCATTACCCTCAAAATAAGTAGAGGTAAGGTCATAAAATACTAAATTGAATTCGTCTAACCCTAAATCCTTTATCCTTTTATAAAGATGAACCTGAATCTTACCTTCAATCTCTAAAATTTTATCCAATGTCCGGTAAATCTCTGTCGGATTAATTCCATCCTTAGCCTGAATGAAAGGGAGGAGTGTCTTATTATACCAGTTACTGACTTTATAATCACTATTAGGATGAACGCATCTATTGATGGTGAGAGCTTCCGCAACATTTTGAGCTCCTTTATCTAAAAGAGAATTTATTAAATCAAAAAGCCCCCAATATTTCCATAAACCATCAAGTATAGCAACTGAAATCCCCTCACGAATAGATTTAATTTTGATATCTTCCCATCTTGCTATTACAATCTCCTCAAGCGACTTAAAAGAGAGAAGTAGCTTCCACTTCAATACTTCTTCATCTCTGAGCCTTCCCAAATTACGAATAGTCTTTTGCAGAACCCTTCCCTTTTTATCCCTAAAAGACACAACAATTCGCCAATACTCATACCTCTTACCATTTTTTTCTCTTACAGTCTTTCTTATATACATGATTATCACTACCATTTTATACTTTAATTCCAAATATGTCAAGGGATTTTTTGATAGTCGGCACTACAAAACTTAGGATAATATATGTATTATGGGGCAATTACTTGAGGTTTTGATATGGAGAGAAAATTTTTGGCGAAAATGACTTGACAATAAAATTTTTTTGTTGTTAAACTATTTTTATGACTCCCATTACATTAAAATCTTTATCAAAAAAGAAGGAGGGCATTTCATCTGGACATAGGGCTTGTGCAGGTTGTGGTGAAACTATAGCTACAAGGCAAATCCTCCTTGCCAGGGAAAGACCTGTAATTGTCTCCTCTGCAACAGGCTGCCTTGAGGTTACCACAACCATATTTCCCTATGCCGCCTGGAAAATCCCATTTATCCACTCTGCCTTTGAAAATGCGGCAGCAACCATCTCGGGTGCTTATTCTGCCTATCTTGCCTTAAAGAAAAAGGGAAAGATAAGCGAAGATATTGATTTTATAGCATTTGGTGGAGATGGTGGAACCTATGACATAGGTCTCCAGGCATTATCAGGTGCACTTGAAAGGGGCGATAGAATGCTCTATGTCTGTATAAACAATCAGGCATATATGAATACAGGGGTGCAAAGGTCATCGGCCACACCATTTGGAGCACACACAACCACCGGCCAGGCAGGAAAGAAAACAATAGGAAAATCACAGGAGAGAAAAGACTTAACCGCCATTGTTATAGCCCATAATATCCCATATGTTGGCCAGGCTATTGTGGGAAACTGGTCTGACCTTGTAAAAAAGACCCAAAAAGCCCTTTCTTCTGATGGCCCAAGCTTTATAAATGTTTTGTCTCCCTGTCCACTTGGCTGGGGATTTCCCTCAAATAAGACAATTGAAATGGGAAAACTTGCAGCTGATACAGGGTTCTGGCCTCTATACGAGGTAGAAAACGGCAAATACCACATAACATATAAACCAAAGGAGAAAAAGCCCATCATTGAATTTATCAAGCCCCAGGCAAGGTTTAAGCATCTATTGGAAAAGATGGATGTGATTGATGAAATTCAAAGGCGAGTAGATGCATCGTATGAACAGCTTCTTAAGATTGCGTTATAAAACCCTCCTTTTCTTTCTCCTTTCACATTTTGCCTTTCCCTCCGTTTATACCCTGGAAAATGGAATGAAGGTAATCCTTGAGGAGAGGCATACAACAGAATTTGTATCTCTACAGGCGTTTGTAAAGGCAGGAAGCATCTATGAAGATGAATACATTGGCTCTGGTATATCCCATCTTGTAGAGCATATGCTCTTTAAAGGAACAAAGAAAAGAGGCCCTCAAGAAATAGCAGGTGAAATTGAAAAGGAGGGAGGAAGAATAAATGCATTTACATCTTTTGACAAAACCGTCTACAAAATCACCATTCCATCCCAATCAATGTATGTTGCTATTGACATCCTTAAGGATATCTTATTTTTTCCCGAATTTCCAGAAGATGAGCTTGTTAAGGAAAAAGATGTTATCTTAAAGGAGATTGAGACAAGGGATAATTCTCCCGAAGATTTTCTTTTAAGGTGTCTATTCCAAGAAGCATTTACAACCCATCCTGTTAGATACCCGATAATCGGTTATAAAGAGCTTTTTAAAGAATTGAAAAGGAAAGACCTTATTGCCTATCATAAAGAAAGGTATATCCCTTCTAATATTGCAATTTCTGCCTGCGGAGATTTTGAGGAAAGAGAGCTTTTGGATAAGATAAAAAGGGTATTTTCAAGCATTCCAAGGAAACAAGAAAAGGCTATAAGCATTCCAAATGAACCAAGACAGGTTTCAAAGAGAACCTTTTATACTGAAAAGCCTTTTAATCTTGCCTATCTTGCCATGGGATTCCATATTCCATCCATTACCCACCCTGATATTCATCACCTGGATTTACTCTCTGCAATATTAGGAAAGGGAAGAACAGGAAGGCTTTATAAATCTCTGGTTGATGATAAAGGCCTTGTTCTTTCTATTGAATCCTTCTCTTATACACCAGCATTTCCTGGACTATTTGGCATTTCAGCAAAGATGCATCCAAACAACCTTAGGCTAGCAGAAAAAGAAATACTCAGAGAGATTGAAAGGATAAAAAAAGATGGTGTATCTCAAAAGGAGCTTAACCTTGCAAAGAGAAAGCTCATTGCAGATATTTATTCTTTGGAAGAGACCATTGAAAAGAGGGCATCTGTTCTGGGAGAATCCTTTCTTGATACAGGAAACCCCTATTTCTTAGATGAATATGTAAAAAATATAGAAGGGATTAAGCCTTCGGAAATAAGGGATGCTGCAAAGCTATACCTTAATTCTAACAATATGACATTTGCCCTTCTTTCTCCAGAAAAGCTGAAAGAAGAAAAGGAAAAAATAGCTGTAAAGAAAAGAGAAATAAAAAAGGGGTATCTTCCCAATGGGCTTACCTATCTTATAAGCCCTTCAAATACAAAAGGTCTTGTATCAATTTATGCCTTATTTAAGGGAGGAAGGTTGGTAGAAAAAGAGGGGAAGGAGGGGATTTCAAACCTTACCTCCTCCTTACTTCTTGCGGGAACAAAAAACAAAGGAAGGGCAAGGATTGCCGAAGAGATTGAGTCTCTTGGTGGAAGCATCTCTTCCTATGGTGGAAGAAATTCCTTTGGAATCTCCATCTCTATTCTTCCTGAAAATGTTGATAAGGGTCTTGCAATACTTAAGGAAATAATTAAAGAGCCAACCTTTGATGAAGAAGAGATTAAGAGGGAAAAAAAGAGAGTAATTCTTTCCCTGAAAGCACGCTCTGATGAAATGTTTTCATTCTGCCTAAATATGTTTCTAAAAACCATCTACAAAACCCATCCATATAGCATCTCTGAGCTGGGAAGAGAAGAATCCATAGAAAGTATTACCAAAAGTGATCTCCTTTCATTTTATAATGAGAGAATAATGCCAAATAACATGGTTTTGACTGTATTTGGAGGTGTAAATCCAGAGAAAATAGAAAAATCTATAAAAAGGCATTTTCAAAGATTAGAACAAAGAAGGCTTTATAAGCCACAACCATATCCCAATCCACAATTGGAAGAAGATATAGAATTAAGGATGAAGAATAAAAGGTTTTCTCAAGCTGGGATTATGATGGGCTTTCTTGGGAGCAGGATAACCGATGAAGATAGATTTTCCCTTGAGCTTATTTCTTCTATTCTTTCAAGGCAGGGTGGAAGGCTTTTTAATAGTTTGCGTGAGGAAGAGGGGCTTGTCTACTATACGGATTCCTTTAATATCTTTGGTCTTGACCCTGGATGTTTTATTATTCACGCCCAAACATCAGAGAAGAATGTATCTTTAGTTTGTAAAAAAATAGAAAAAGAGATAGCAAGGCTTAAAGATGAAGATGTATCATCTGATGAGCTTTCCTCCTCCAAGACATATCTTATTGGAGAAAAGGAGGCATTATTGGAAGATAATAGCCGATATGGATTTGAAGCAGGGCTTTGTGAGCTTTATGGTATGTCTTTTAATGAGGTGGAAAGATATAAAGAAAGGTTGGATAAAATAGATCCTCCCACCATAAAGCAAATAGCAAGAAAATACTTTGATAAAAAGGCGATTGTAATTATTGTTCCTTAGGGGTTAAAAGCTTAATGAAAGAGGTTTCATCACTTATTGAGAAAGAAACATTAAGGAAAAGATAATCCCCTCCCTTTAATTTTTCTTTATCCTTTAGGGTTGATACAACAAGGTCAAATTCCTTTGCTTTATGTTTTATCTTTTCTATCTCAGAGGAAGAATAAAAATGATGGTCGGGAAACCTTATTCCTTCCACATTGCATCCTAAATCTTTTAGGTCGTCTTCAAATTGCTGGGGATGTTGTATTCCAGATATAGCCAATACCCTCTTTCCCGAAAGAAATGATAAGGGATATGTATTTCCATTATTATCCAATAAAGCACTTGGTTTGTAATCTGCCTCAAATATTGGCGAGGTTTTATTAAATCTTCTTATTATTTCAATAACATTTAGGTCTTTTCTTTTTGTAATTACAATTATATCAGCCCTCTCAATCCCTGTCAATGGTTCGCGAAGGATTCCATAAGGCAAAAGGCGATAGTTTCCAAAGGGGTTACCTCCATTTATAAGAAGGATGTCTAAATTGCGAAAGAGCCCCCAATGCTGAAATCCATCATCCAATATGATGGTATCTATGCCAAGGTTAGAAATAGCAAACATTGCGGATTTGTATCTATTTTTTCCAACCATAACAGGAATGTTTGTCATTTTTGAAAGCATTAAAGGCTCATCACCCACATCCTCTACTTTGCTATTTGGCGTAACAATGCCACCCTTATTTTCAAGCCTTCCTTTATATCCCCTACTTAAGATACAAACCTTTCTTTCCTTAAGAATTTGGGCAATCTTTAAAGCCATCTGGGTTTTTCCGCATCCACCGGTGGTAATGTTTCCTATGCTTATGACAAAAGCAGGAACCTTTTTGGGCTTTGACAATCGCCTATGGCAAAAAAGCCCAAATTTGTATAATTTCTCAAGAAAAAACATCTTAAATTCTAAATTCTTTCATTGCTTCACCTACGAGATAAAGGGAACCACAGATACAAATAAGCTCATCATTTCTTACAATGCCTTTTGCATATTCAATAGCCATTTTTATATCATCCATCATAATAGCATCATCTGTATATTTTTTTACCATTTCAAAAAGCAATTCCTTTGGATATAGCCTATCTATCTTTGGCTCGGTTACAATTATTTTATGGTCTGATATAGCTAAGCTAGAAAGAAATCCATTTTTGTCCTTATCCTTTAGGATGCCTATGATAAATATTGGCTTATATGATGGAAAATAGGAATTTAAAGCCTCCCTTAATATTTTTGCTCCCTCTGGATTATGGGCACCATCTAAAATAATCAGAGGGTTTTTTGAGATAACCTCCATCCTTCCTTTTATATAGGCATCTTTAAGCCCTTTTTTTAACTTGAAAATTGAATAAGGAAAATCCTTTTTTAAAATTTCAAGGGAAGCAATTGCTAAAGAGGCATTTAAAACTTGATGGTCTCCCATCATTTTTAAGGAAAGCCCTTTATAAGCTTTATCAAAAACCTTGACTTCAAAGCAATCTGGTATTCCTTTTCCTATAAAATCCCTTCCTTCCATAAAAATTTGTGCACCCTTCTTTTTTGCACATTCCTCTATTACCCTTTGTGCTTTTTTATCCATCCTTCCTATAACAACAGGAATTCCCCTTTTTATTATCCCTGCCTTTTCCTTTGCAATATCTTCTATTGTTCCTCCAAGGTAATTTGTATGCTCAAGGGAAATATTGGTAATTATAGAAAGCAAAGGTTTAATTGTATTTGTCGCATCAAGCCTTCCACCTAGCCCTACCTCAATAATTGCAAGATCAACATTTTCTTCTGCAAAATACAAGAAACAAATGACAGTTGCTGCTTCAAAGTATGTTATCTCTAGCCCTTTACTTGCTTTTTTTACCTTTTCAATAATGGTTTTAAGCTTTTTTTGAGGAATCATTTTATTGTTTATTTTTATCCTTTCCCTAAAATCTACAAGGTGTGGCGATGTATATAAACCAACCTTATAACCTGCCTCCTTTAAAACAGAAAAGATAAATGTTACAGTAGAGCCCTTTCCATTTGAGCCAGTTATATGAACAGAAGCAAAATCTTTTTCTGGATTCCCTAAAGCCTTAAGAAGCTTCTTTATCCTTGAAAGCCCAAAAACAAAGGAGGATTCCTTAAGCCCTCTAAGCCATTCATTCATGGTATCTTATTATACCAAAAAACCCATTTTATTTAAAAGATTAAAACAGGCAAAGAATACTGTGCGAATGAACACAAAGAATTGTTTGATAAAATAGGGGAGTTTTGCGTAGAATATTTTAAGCAAGAGGAATTGGAATGAAGGGATGAAGAAAGCAATAATGAGGAGGGAATGAATGATTAAAGTCGAACAGTTCTATAAAGAAAATTTTAATATTGATTTTCCTTACACACACCAAATAAATCTGTGGGACAATCTACAAGCAGTCAGATTTCCTTTATTATTGAGAGCTCCAACTGGCTCTGGAAAGACAGAAGCAGTGTTGGTACCATTCTTATCTCAATTCGTTGATAATAAATTCCATATTGCTCCAAGACTGATTTATGTCTTGCCAATGAGGGTTCTTGTGAACAGCGTTGCCGAGAGGATAAGAAGATATTCACAGAAGATCTCACCTTATATTTCTGTTAAGGTTCAACATGGTGATGTGCCCAATTCTCCCTTTTTCATCGCAGATATAGTTGTTACAACCCTTGACCAGTTCCTTTATGGTTTTGCCAGGGCAAGTGGTGAGGTGGGAAGGCATCTTGATATTCCTGCTGGGTCAATTGCCTCTTCTCTTGTGGTTTTTGATGAAGCTCATATGTACAGGGATGGATTTACTTTCTCTATTATGAGGGCTTTAATGGAAATCTTGCATAAAAGCCATATCCCATTTGTTGTAATGACAGCAACTATGCCCAAGAGTCTTGAAAGTAGCCTATTTGAAGAAATAAAACTACCCGATAACCAAAAATTGATTGCCAATGTTTCGATGGATTGTGACCTTAAAATTAGCCTTGAAGATAATCCATTATATTCAAACGGTAATGTCAATTTTTCAGATAATCTTATAGAAAAGATAAACAAACATAAGACCCTCATCATTGTTAATCAGGTTAAAAGGGCACAGAAGATTTACGAAGAAGTTAAAGCAAGCCTTGACCTTAAAGATGAACAGATTGTTTTACTTCATTCACGCTTTACCAGAATAGACAGGAAAGCTCATGAAGAAAAGGCAATTTCTCTCATCCCTCACAAAGAAGATGGTAAACTGATTGTTCCTGAAGGTGTGGGCATAGTCATTTCAACCCAGGTGCTTGAAGCAGGAATTGATTTTTCAGCCGAGCTTTTACTTACAGAACTTGCACCGGCAGATTCATTAATCCAGAGGGCGGGAAGATGTGCCAGATATGAAGGTGAGAATGGAGAGATGGTTATATTTCCGGTTGAAGATGATAATGGACATAAGCCATATGAGAAAGAGCACTTATTAAAAGCTTGTGAATGGTTACAAAATAATGAAAAGTTTAACATCAAAAATTTTGACGAGGCTTGCTCTTTTGTCGACGAAACACTTGACTATCAAGCAAATGACTATGAGGCGAGAGATACATTGATTGATTTGTATGAGTGCGTTTTGTATGCGGACAGTGAACCGAGAAATATTCAGTTAAGAGAAGGTAAGCCAATAACCCTAGTGGTGATTGACCTATCAAAAGGTGAAGGCCACAAGAAAGAAGACAAAATTAGAGATGCTATCTGCAAAACCAATATCCGAGATAATTCAACAAATGTTGATTTTGGTGTGGGGTTGAAGCTTTTAAAGGATGGCATCTTAAAGATGAGGTTAGATTTTAAAATGGAACAAGGAGAATGGGATTTTGCAGAGGTAAAAGATATATCTCCGTTCAGATATTATCTTCTTGAAAAAGAAAACTATGACCAATTCAAAGGAGTAATACCAGATGCCAGTAGCTTCATTATTTAGCGCGCCTAAAGAAAACTATTTAGACCATATTTCAAGATGCAAAGAGAAGTTTGACCTTCTTTTTCCAGTGTATTATTCCACAATAGCAAGAACTTTTGATCCCACTTTGGATCAAGGGAAGCTAAGAGATGCTTTTCTGAAAATGATTTTATTCCATGACTTGGGAAAACTTACAAAAAGGTGGCAAGATAATCTCGGCACAAATAGAAAATTACCCTCGCATTCAACGCTTGGCGCTGCATATCTCTTTAATGCCTTGCCTGGCGGTATTAAAGAACCCCTAAGTTTTGCAGTTGCTATTCATCATACAGATAAAGGGCTTCTGGGAGACAATATTGAAAGACCCGATGTGCAGGCAATATTGGATGAAATAGTTGATAATAATGGCAACATAATATGGCATAATGAGATAGAAAAACTGACCGAAGATTATTTTCCTAACGCATGTGATTTAAAGGTGTCATCCCTAAAAGAGATGGCAAGAGGGTTTAGAATTTGGGCTAAGGGTTGTGGCATATTAGAACAGCATCAAAGAAGAATACAGGCATCACTTGCCCATCATATATTGAAACTATGCGACATCTGTGCTGCTACCGAGAGAAAGGAATATCAAAAGAAAGACGACCAGGATTACTATGGTGGATGGCTTATGGTGGAGAATATAAGAGATTATACAGAGAATCTTTTGAAAAATAGACGCTTCGTAGAGTTGCAGACAGAACTTGAGCGCTGGATAGAAGTTTTGAAGAGGGAGTATAATCCTGAAATGATGCTTCTCTTTGGTTCATTTGCCCAGAGAAAGATCAAAACCTGGTCAGATATAGACCTTCTTATTGTAAAAAGCACAGATAAACCTTTTTTAGACAGGATTAAGGATGTTATTTTAATCCTTCATCCAAAGGTGGGATTGGATGTTCTGGTATATACACCTGAAGAGTTTAGAAAAATGTGTAAAGAAAGGGTATTTTTTGAAAAAGAGATTAGCAAAAAAGGAGTAAAGATTTATGAAAGGGGAATCTAAAAGATGGATTGATTTTGCAAAGGAAGATTTATTGATGGCAGAGCTTGCTTTGAAGGAAGGAATTACCAATCAGACCTGTTTTCATTCTCAACAGTGTGTGGAGAAGGTATTGAAGGGTTTTATCATATCCAAAGGTAAAATACATCCACAAAGCCATAAGCTTGCTGATATCCTTTCAAAGATTGATAAAAGCCCTTTTGATGACTTAAGAGAAGGAATCCTTCTGCTTGACCGATTTTACATTCCAACGCGTTATCCTGATGCATTACCCGGAATGCTTCCTGAAGGGATGCCATCTAAAAACGATGCCAAGGAGGCTTTAGATATTGCAAACCGCATATTTGAAATCGCTCTGAAAGAAATGGAGTTAGAGCAATGATTAAACTTTACACCCCGGCAACTGGATTCCCTGATTTAGAGGCTAAGATTGCTTATGGCCTGGCGAGAGTGGGGATTGAAACATTTGGAATGGAAAAAGCAACTATTCAAGATAATGGTGGTTTTTATACTATTGCCATTGATACCAACGAAGATGAATTTGATAAGATTGAAAAGACTTTTAATATGCTTTGCAAAAGGCTACTTTCTTCATCATACATTCCCTTTAGTACTCCTGGAGTAGCTGGAAGGAGTGCAGAAGGTGTAAGCGTGACAGAAAACGAAATATTTTCATTGGATAGCTATAGACCAATTATATTTAATGCTGAAAATAAAAAGTCTGAAAATATTTGCAGGCACAATGCAGTTGATGACAATAATGGACGAAAAGAGAGAATTAAAGTGGCTATTGAGGCTTATCGTTATCTGATTTCTGGACAGATAGGCGCCTCGCTTTCCCATGCCGTGCCCCACGGAAATCCTTTGGAAATACTTGTGGCTTATTCTGAAACAGGTCCATTGCCTTTTCCAATATCACCAATGTATTCTGATTATATCTCAAAGACAAGTGGGCTTATGCCACAGAATACAACCTTGCTCTATTGGGGCAGTAATTCACCCAAAGAAGTTAATAAGAAAGATACCATTGATAAGATATTTACAGAGCTTTTAAGTAAGGTCTAAATAATGAAAGCATTAGTCTTTGACATAAGGATAAATTCTCTTTATTCTATCAGAATCCCATTCACTTGGCAGTCTGCTTTGACCTATCCCATATTACCACCCTCTGCTGTCATAGGGATGCTTGCAAATGCCTTACAGCGATATAGAAATGACAGATATCCCTTAGAATATCTTGATTTGATAGAAGATAACATATAGTTAATTCCATAACGCTTTACAAAATGTATGTGTTTAGATAATCTTAAGGAAAACTTTATAAAATTATGAATTTTGAATGTTGAATTTTGAATTAAAAGGGAAAAAATTTTATAAAACTTAA
>JBFLYE010000178.1 GCA_040756715.1 bacterium | reverse complement strand
TACTATAAGAAAGATACTATATGTATGAGCCGGTTATAGGTCTTGAGGTTCACCTTCAGTTGAAAACAAAAAGCAAGCTATTCTGTGGCTGCTCAACAAAATTTGGTGCATCAGCTAATACACTAGTCTGCCCTGTGTGTCTTGGTCTTCCTGGATGCCTTCCTGTTTTAAATAAGGGTGCGGTTTCCCTTGCTATTATTTCTGCTTTGGCTTTGAATTGCAAGATAAATAATCTATCACGTTTTCATAGAAAGAATTATTTCTACCCAGACCTTCCAAAGGCTTACCAAATCTCACAGTATGATGAGCCATTAGCAATAGATGGCTTCCTTGAAATAGATGGGAAAAAAATTGGAATAATCAGAGTTCACCTTGAGGAGGATGCAGGAAAGCTTATTCATAAAGAAGATTATTCCCTTATTGACTTTAATCGATGTGGCATCCCTTTGATTGAGGTTGTATCTTGCCCTGAGATAAGAAGTCCAAAGGAGGCAGGACAATACCTTACCGCCCTTAAGGCAATATTTGAGTATATTGAAGCCTCAGATTGCAATATGGAGGAGGGTTCATTAAGGTGTGATGCAAATGTTTCTATAAGGAAAAGGGGGGAAGGGCTAGGGACAAAGGTTGAGATAAAGAATATGAATTCATTTAAGGGTGTAGAAAAGGCATTATCCTATGAGATAGAAAGGCAGGTAAAGCTTTTAGAAAACAATGAAAAAATTATCCAGGAAACAAGGCTATGGGATGAGAAAAAGGAGGTTACATTATCAATGAGACAAAAGGAAGAAGCCCATGATTACAGGTATTTTCCCGAGCCAGACCTTCTTCCCTTGGTTATAGATAATAGCTTGATTGAGGAATTAAAAAGAGAAATCCCAGAATTGCCATCTGATAAGAAAAAGAGGTTTGTAAGCGAATATTGCCTATCCCCTTATGATGCAGAGGTTTTGATCTCATCTAAAGAAATAGCAGGCTTTTTTGAAGAAACCTTGAAATATTACAACAACCCAAAGATTGTAAGCAATTGGATAACCACAGAGGTTCTTTCTTTGGTTTCCCCTGATAAAATAAATGACTCTCTGATAAAGCCAAATCTTTTGGCAAAGATGCTTATAATGAGAGAAAAAGGTGAAATATCGGGAAAGATAGGAAAGGAGCTGATTGTTGAAATATTTAATACAGGAAAAGACCCTGAGAAGATTGTAAAGGAAAAAGGGCTTATTCAAATTAAGGATGAAGAAAGCCTCATTAGAGTAATTGATGAGGTTTTAAAGGAAAATTTAAAGGCGGTTTCTGAATATAAACAGGGAAAGGAGAAGGCATTGGGCTTCCTGGTGGGAGCCTTAATGAAAAAAACAAAAGGACGAGCAAACCCAGAATTAGCAAACAGACTTTTGAAAGAAAGGATAGGATTGCAGATTTATAGTATCTTCCATTACTTAGTGCAAAAATAGATAGGGTTGTGTTTATCTGTTAAAAATTCATCCACCTTTTAAGAAATTTTGAATTCTAAATTTTGAATTTTGAATTGAAGGTTTAAGTTTTATAAAATTTTTTCCCTTTTAATTCAAAATTCAACATTCAAAATTCATAATTTTATAAAGTTTTCCTTAAGATTATCTAAACACATACATTTTGTAAAGCGTTATGGAATTAACTATAAATTGTTACCTTCTTTTTTAAATTCTTGGAGCTTAAGCGTTTTTACTCTCTCAAATCCCTTTAGATAATCATGGTAATCTAAGGGAGATTCTATCCCAAATTGAGAGAGACTCTCTATGGTTTCACTTACTGACAATTCAAGCTTTGAAGCAAGGGTGCTTAGGGACAATTCACCTTCCCTATAAAGTTTTATCATCAATATCCAAAATGCCTACATTTTTTCATCTCCTTTTTTCCTCTAATTTTAAGACAAAGGCAAGGGCTTTTGCACAAGCCTCATATAGTATTTCTGGTATCTCCTCGCCCATTTCAACCCTCATAAGAATAGATGCTAGATTTGGGTTAGTATATATGGGAATATTATTTTTCATAGCTTTTTCAATTATTTTTTCTGCAATATATCCTTGTCCTTTGGCCACAACCACAGGAGCACCCTCTTTCTTCTCATATCTTAAACACACCGCCCTTTTCATATCTTCTTAAAGAAACCTCCTTTGTTATATCATTAAGGCTTTCTAAAACAAGGTCTGCCTTCTATCTTTGAAATTGGAATATTTTCATTTATAAAATAAAAAATACCAATTGCGGTCACTGGGATATATTGAACAATATGGCAAACAATGGAATAGCTTAAGGCAATATCCTTGTTTATTCCAAAAAGAATAAGGCCTCCCACACAGAATGATTGGAATACGCCAATATAGCCTGGGGCAGATGGAATCATTGAGGAAAGCCCAACGATTGATGCAATAAAATAGGGAGAATAGAAAGCAAGATTAAACCCAAAGGAAAAGAACAAAAGGTGAAATTCTATGCCAAGGACGATTTGGGAAATTATAGAATAAATGATTATTAGCCCTGTATGCTTAAGGTTTTCAAGGCTTGCCAATCCATCAATAAATCTATCAAAGATATAGGAAATTCTACTTGAAAACCCTTTATGAAAAATAGAGGCTAAATTTTCTATTTTCTTTACCATAAATTCCCTCTTTATCCTTAAAAAGACAATAAAAACCATAGAGAGGCTAAATATGAAAAGGCTAATAAGACCAAATGCCTTTACCCATTTTGGAAATGGAGAGAGAAGCATTGAAAGACCAAGGATGAACAAAAGAGCAAAGCCATCAAAGATTCTCTCTAAAACAATTGTTCCAAATGAAAGGCTTTTTGATATATTTTCCTTTCTTCCCATCATATATGCCCGGCTAAATTCTCCAATCCTTGCAGGAAGCACATTATTCACCATAAATCCTATCATCATCACCCCAAAGAGGCTATTAAACCCTATCTTCTTTGTGCTTTCAAGGATATATCCCCACCTTATCGCCCTTAAAAGAAATGAGGCAATAACCACAAGCATTGCAGGGATGATAAAGATGTAATTCGCAGATACCAAAGCATTTCTTACATTTTTATATTCTACATTCCTGATGGCAAGGTATAAAAACAGGCAACTTAAAAGAATCCCCAAAAAATACCCCTTCTTCATTTTCCCACACAAAATGTAGAGAATATTCTATCCAAAATATCCTCATTTGTTATATTCTCGCCCAATATCTCTGATATAGCATCTATAGAATCCCTTAATTCAATGCTAACAACCTCATCTTCTTTTGAGCTAATTGCCCTATCTAAATGCTCTAATGACCTCTCCATTGCCTCCTTATGCCTTATACTTGTAATGATGTGTGCTTCATCGTATGAGCTAAAAAGAGCCTTCTCTATTTCATCCAAAAGCAAAGAGACCTCCTTTCTCTTTGCAGAGACAAAAACTATGGGTTTTTTATATTTCTTTAAAACCTCTATATCAATCCTTTTGGGAAGGTCTGATTTATTAACTGTAAAGATTATGCTTTTATTCTTTATTTTTTCAAAAATAGCAATATCATCTTTCGTAATAATCCCTGTGCCATCTAAAACATAAATAACAATATCGGCATTTTCAATTGCCTTATAAGCCCTTTTTATTCCCTCCTTTTCTATTAGATCAATTGCATCACAAAGCCCTGCTGTGTCCGTAATTTTAAGGGGAATTCCTTTTATATTTATTACCTCGCTTACCAAATCCCTTGTTGTTCCAGGGATGGGGGTTACAATAGCTCTATCTGTGCCAATCAGGGCATTTAGAATTGAGCTCTTTCCAACATTTGGTCTTCCTATAATAACACCAATACAAGAATTTGAAAGGAATTTTCCTGTCCTATATCCTTCAAGGAAACCCTTTAGCTCTTTTTTAATAGAAAAAATATCTTTAAAAAGCCTTTCTCTATCCAGCTCCTCTTCAAAATCAAGGCTTGCTTCAATTAAGGAGAGGATAGAAAGGAGATTTTCCCTTATCTTTCTTATTTTTAAAGAAAGTTCGCCTTGTAGCTGTTGGGTCGAAATTTCTCTTGCCAGGGTTGTCTTTGATGAGATAATCTTTTCCACAGCCTCTGCCTGAACAAGGTCAATTCGACCTTTTAGGAATGCCCTCTTGGTAAATTCACCTGGCTCGGCAAGCCTTGCACCCTCTTTTAGGACAAGAGAAAGAACCTCAGAAAGAACGGCAAAGCCAGAATGAAGATTTATTTCAACCACATCTTCCCTTGTATATGTTTTTGGTGCCTTCATATAGCAAAGAAGAGCCTCATCAATTATGCAATTTGAGTCTGGGTCAATTATCTTCCCATAGATCAATCTATGAGAGGTAAGCTTATTTTTTGACCTAAATATTCTCTTTGCAATTTTCAACGATTCTCCTCCCGAAATTCTTACTATTCCTATTCCTGCCTCTCCAATTGGCGTTGATATGGCACAGATTGTATCATGCATTCGGAATAACCACGACGCATCTATTATCCCCCTCTCCCTGACTCATTGTGGTTACCCGATGATCGCTTTGGAGGAATGAATGGACAATATATCTTTCATAAGAAGGCATGGGAGGGATTACCACCTCTTCCTTTGTGGTAAATGCCTTATTTGCCGCCTCGCTTGCACACTTTATAATGCTTTCCTTCCTTCTTTTGCGATAATCATTGATATCCAATACCAACCTTTTTTTAAAACCTGTCTTTTTAAAGAAGATTGCTCTTGCAATCTCTTGAAGGGCATTAAGGCATTTTCCATCCTTTCCAATCAACAATCCTGCATCATTGCTCTTGATTACTATAACAATATTAGCCCCTTCCTTCTGTGCTATGACATTCGCACTTATTCCCATTAAGCCTAAAATCTTCTCTGTAATTGCCTGTGCTGCGATTATCTTCTCATTAAGTTCTTCCATAATTTTTTATTTTATCATAAAAATATAAGAATTGCAAGAATTTTCTCTTTCTTTTAAAATCTTTATGTATGTTTATATTAAGAAGTAATTTTTCTCCCAAGGGAGACCAGCCAAAGGCAATAGAGAGGCTTGTGAAAGGGTTAAAATCTGGCTTTTTAGACCAAGTTTTATTGGGTGTTACCGGAAGTGGCAAGACATTTACCATTGCAAATGTTATTGCCCAAGTTAATAAACCAACCTTGGTTATCTCCCATAACAAGACATTGGCTGCCCAGCTTTATTCAGAATTTAAGGAATTATTTCCCGAAAATGCTGTCTCTTATTTTATTAGCTTCTATGACTATTACCAGCCTGAGGCATATATTCCATCAACCGATACATACATTGAGAAGGATTGCAGCATAAACGATGAAATTGATAGATTAAGGCTTGAGGCAGCGGCTTCTTTGATGACAAGGAAGGATGTTATCGTGGTAGCCTCGGTATCCTGCATCTATAACCTTGGTTCTCCCTCTGACTGGCATGAATCCATCATCAAGCTTTCTTGTGGTGATGTTATAGAGAGGGATGGGTTTCTTTCCGAGTTGGTAAGGCTGCAATATAAAAGAAACAATGCTTCTCCCCAAAAGGGGGAATTCAGGGTAAAGGGTGAGGTAATTGATCTATTTCCTTCACAAGCTGAAGATATAATCAGGCTTTCCCTTTTTGGCGATGAAATAGAAAAGATTTTGATAATTGACCCTTTGACAAAGGAGAAAAGAGAGACAAATAGTGTGGTTATCTATCCGGCAAAGCATTTTCTTACCAATGCAGAGAGATTAAGGCAGGCATTAAGGACAATTTCCGATGAGCTTGTTGAGCGGATAAAATATTTTAAAGATAGGAATAAGCTTATTGAGGCACAGAGGATAGAAGAGAGAACCAGATTTGACATAGAAATGTTAAGGGAGACGGGTTATTGCCATGGCATTGAAAATTATTCAAGGCACCTTTCAGGAAGAAAGCCAGGGGAACGACCATATACCTTAATTGATTATTTCCCCGATGATTTTCTTGTCATTATTGATGAATCCCATGTAACCATTCCCCAGCTTAAGGGAATGTATGAGGGAGATAAAGCAAGAAAAAAAGCCCTTATTGACTATGGATTTAGGCTTCCCTCTGCCTATGACAATAGACCTTTAAGGTTTGATGAATTTTTATCATTAACCCATCAGAAGATATACATCTCTGCTACACCAGATTCCTATGAGCTTTCTTTAAGCCAGCAGGTGGTTGAGCAGATTGTCCGACCTACCGGGATTGTTGACCCAAGGGTAGAAGTTAGACCCGAAGAGAATCAAATAGAAAACTTAATCCAGGAGATTACAAAAAGAACCGAGAAAAATCAGCGGGTTCTCGTTACAACCATAACTAAGAGGCTAGCCGAAGACCTGGCAGATTACCTTGCAAGGAAAGGTTTAATGGTCAGGTATCTCCATTCGGATATAGAGTCATTAAAGAGGGTTGAGATATTACAGGATTTAAGGCTGGGAAACTTTGATGTCTTGGTTGGGATAAATCTATTAAGGGAGGGATTAGACCTTCCCGAGGTTTCTTTGGTTGCTGTGTTGGATGCAGACAAGGAGGGATTTTTAAGGTCGGAAACATCCCTAATCCAGGTATTTGGAAGGTGTGCAAGGAATATTGATGGCTGTGTGATTATGTATGCAGATAGGATAACCAATTCTATGAAAAAGGCAATGGATGAGACAGAAAGAAGGAGAAAGAAGCAAATAGAATATAACAGAATAAATAATATTACACCAAAGACCATAGAAAAGAATATTACCGATTACCTTGAGGTAAAGAGAAGGGCAGGGGATGAAAAAATAGAGATTGGGATAGAATCAAGCGACCCCTGGACAATGATTGAATTTCTTGAAGAGGAAATGAAAAAAGCCGCAGAAACCCTTGAATACGAAAAGGCAGCTTTATTTAGGGATAAAATATTTGAGATAAAAAGGGTTTTAAGAAAAAGGAGAAATTCTTGACATAACAAAAGAATTTAAGATAAAATGATTTATAGAGATGGTAAAAATTAGGTTTAAGAACAAAGAAGAGGATGCGAAGGGTTTTTGTGAATTGGCTAAAAGAATAAAGCTTATTTGCCTTCCGAATGATGTATATGAGATTTCTGAAAAAAGCCTCAGAATATTAGACGATTTAAAGATAGAATATAAGATTCTCGAAAGAGAAGGATTTGATTATGTCTGCAGTAAGATACGAAATCCTGTTGCCTCTCAAGTATAACGATGGAACCTATGTTGAATATGAGAAGATTCAGCTAACAAAGAGAGAGCTTATAGATAGATTTGGCGCTATTACTATAGAACCTCAATTCTTTGGCTGGTGGGTTTATGAGGAAAAAGAATATGAGGATGAGTTGTTAAGGGTGGTTATTGATACACAAGATACACAAAAAACAGAAGATTTCTTTAAAAGCTATAAAGAAATCTTAAAGGAGCGATTTAAACAAATAGAAATTTGGATTACAGCTTATCCTATAAGGATAATATAGATGAATTTTTACAAAATCTCCTTAAATTAACCTAAATTTACTCATAAATCACCAGCCTCTGATGTTGTGTGTGAGTGTTTATTGCTAAAATCTTGTGAAAATTGTTTGACTTGTAATAAACATAGAGGAAAATTATGTGTAGACTTATCGAAAAATTTAGAGAAGCACATAAGGGCATACCCCAAAATGAAATTCCATAACGCTTTACAAAATGTATGTGTTTAGATAATCTTAAGGAAAACTTTATAAAATTATGAATTTTGAATGTTGAATTTTGAATTAAAAGGGAAAAAATTTTATAAAACTTAAACCTTCA
>JBFLYE010000177.1 GCA_040756715.1 bacterium | reverse complement strand
ACAAAAGAGAAAAATTCCCATTACATAGCTTGAGCTGTAATGGGAGATTTTCTCTTTTGTCTCCTTTAATGCTAGCTCTGCTTCATTTATGGCAGATAGGGCAAGGGGAGAGGAATTTTCTTTTTCTGCCTTTTTGAGGAGATTCTTTGCCCTTTTTATCCTCTCCTTTGCATACCTTTCTGCACCCTCTTTTTCTGCCTCTTCTATCAAAAAAGATGCTTTGAGGATAATCGCTTGAATATTCTCTTTTGGCTTTTGAATAATCTCTTCTGTTCTTCTGATCTTCTCTTCTTTTGCTCTTATCTGTGGTTCTTCTTTTGGCTTTTGGGGAATTTCTGATATTTTAGTGCTTTGACCCTCTGACCCTTTGACCCTCTGACCCTCTGACTCTTCTTTAGGAATTTCTGCTATCTTTGGTAATTCCTCTTCTAGTTGAGGCTCTATCTTCTGTTCTCTGTTCTCTGTCTTCTGTCTTCTGTCCTCTATCCTCTGTCCTCTGGTGCTAGTAGGCTGCTCTGGTGCTAGTAGGATGCTCTGTATTCTCTCTTCTGTTTTCTTCCCTTCTTCTCTTCTCATAAAGATATTGACAAAAATACATCCTTCCCCCTCTTTTACAATTACCTCCTTCTCCTCTCCAATCCACCCCTCTTTTTCTGCCTTTAATTTATATTTTCCAGGCTTAATTGTAATCTTTGCCGGTGTTTGACCACTATGTTTTCCATCAATATATAAAAATGCATCAATTATAGGATATGAGGCAACCATAAGCTCCTCACAAAAACCTAAATTAAAACCTAATACTAAGAGCAAACCTATGCGTATCAGGAAGCCCATATTCCTCCTCCTTTAGAAAGCTATAATCAATACAATATCTTTTAATGATTGTTCCTAAACCACATCCTATATCACCATTGTCATACCCTAGCCTTAAGAAGATATTCTTAAGAGCCATAAGTTCAAACCCATTATACCACCTTATATCCTCTTCCTTTTTATTTACATCCCTCTTTACACTACAATCAGATGATAATATAAGCCTCTCATCAAAGAACCTCTTTGATATGCCAAACCTTATCTCCTTTGGAAATTCCTCATCCTTTATAGAAGAGGCAAGGTTTCTATACATAAACCCGCAGGAAAAACCACTTATGGGAAAATCCCCTTTATATAAAAGACCAATATCAAAGCCCATTCCTTTTTCTTTCTCTAGCTTGCTTGATAGGCTAAACATCTTTATATTCACCCCATACATTACAGAATTTCCTATAGACGAAGCACCTGAGATAATAAAACAGGAATCAGACATTCTGCTTTTGTTATTTTCTCTTCCCTCTTCAAGGACAGCAGATTTATAAAGCAAGCCAATGCCTACCCCAGATGACCTTCTAAAAGGCTGGGCTATAGAGACCCAATCAATATATGTATTTTCACAAGAAAATGGATTTGCATGCATAAATGATACCTCACCAGAGCTTATTAAACAAAGGCCAGCAGGATTCCAATAAATTGCATTTGAATCATCAGATACACCAACAAATGCACCTCCCATTCCCTGTGGCCTTGCTCCGATCTTAAGGTCAATCTCTGTGCAAAAACAAAGACAGGGATATAAAAGTAATAAAAAACCCCTTTTCATCTAATTTTATTATAGCCAATTGGATGATTTTTTGCAATAAAAATATGCCTCCTTTAATGTTTCCCATTTTGAAATATCAAGTGGATTATAAGGAAGAAGCTCGTATTCATCTATCCCTTGTTGTTTAAGAAAGCTTAAAATTTCTTCTTTATTTGTTGTTTAGAAATAGCCAATTTTGGGAGATGGTGGTTAAAGTACATCTCCTTGACTCTCTTTCTTAACTTGATTAGTTTTTTTCTTAAATGATATAATTTCAATATGTTTTTTATGAATGTATGTTTGCTTATCCTTGGGAGCTACCAAAATTTAATAAAGAAGAAATAAAGAGCTCTGCCCTTCTTCCCTCTTTTGGCAGGAGCTTTCTGGTTGGACACTGGGAGGAGGTCTCTATATTCCAAATGGAAATGCCATTGATTGGGGGGATACAATGTTTGATGGCACAGGCACAGCAAAGGCAGAATATCATACAATGCTCTTTATCTCTGTAGCAAACCTTTCTTTAGCAAAGGAGATAACTGATAATCTGTTATGCAAATTCATATGGCAAAGAAACCCTCTAAGGCGTAGAATAAAAGAAATAGGAACTGCCATTGGAATCTCTGGTGTTTATAGGTTTTAACAAAAAATGACCCCTAGAGAGGTAAAAATATTAGAAAACATTATAGGGATACTTAAAAAATACTTCAAGCCAGAAAAAATTATATTATTTGGTTCAAAGGCAAAAAGCGACTTTGCTAAAAATTCTGATTTTGATTTGGCTATTGATAAAGAAAGACCAAATATAAGAATAAGAAGGAAGCTGCAAGAAGAAATTGAAGAAATATCTGGTCTTTATAAGGTTGATATTGTCTATTTAAATTCGGTTTCTTTAGCCTTTAAAGAGATAATTCTAAAAACAGGAAGAATAATCTATGAAAGAAAATCTTGAGTTTGCCATAAAAATTTTAGAGGATGCCTTTTTAAGGTTAAAAGAGGGGATAGAAAAAGCAAAAGATGAGCTAGAAAAGGATGGCGTAATTCAGCGATTTGAATTTACCTTTGAGCTTTTATGGAAGACTCTAAAGATATTTCTTAAATATAAAGGCATTGATGTAAAAACACCAAGAGATAGTCTAAAAGAGGCTTTTAGAATTGCCTTAATTGAAGATGAGGAAGTCTTTCTTGATATGCTTGAGGATAGAAATGTAACCTCACATATTTATGATAAAGAAACATCAGAGGAAATATTTGAAAGAATAAAAATAAGCTATTGCAATGCAATAGAAAACCTTTTAGAAAAACTAAAGGAGACAACGAGGTAAGTATATAGTTGATTCCATAACGCTTTACAAAATGTATGTGTTTAGATAATCTTAAGGAAAACTTTATAAAATTATGAATTTTGAATGTTGAATTTTGAATTAAAAGGGAAAAAATTTTATAAAACTTA
>JBFLYE010000176.1 GCA_040756715.1 bacterium | reverse complement strand
AACCTTTTTCAATTCAAAATTCAAAATTTAGAATTCAAAATTTCTTAAATACTATTTTTGCACTAAGTAATGGAAGATACTATAGTAAGTATTTACCTTTACCCATCTAAAGCTAATGGTGAAAAGAAAGGAGGAATTACCCTTTCTTCTCTTCCTCTTCTTTAGTTCCTTCAATTTCCCTTCTTTTCTTCTCCTTTCTCTCCTTTCTAAATTCCTTCTTTGCCATTGAAAGGACTAGGGAATTGTTGTAAAACCCGCAATTTGTGCATACCCTATGGGGAAGCTTTGGGTGCTTACATTGTGGGCAAAGGGAAATAGAAGGAGAAGGAAGCTTCCATTGGGAATGCCTCTTTGCTGTCCTTGAGTTAGAGAATCTACGCTTTGGATTAGCCATTTTTTTCTCCTTTAACTAATGATTTTAACATATCTATGGGAACAGGGAAGATAATGGTTGATGTCTTCTCGGTTGAAATCTCTGTTAATGTCTGGAGGAACCTTAATTGTATTGCCGATGGAATCCTTGAGATTGTCTCAGCCGCTGCGGTAAGCCTTTCTGCTGCCTGGAATTCTCCCTCAGCATGGATTATCTTTGCCCTCTTTTCCCTCTCTGCCTCTGCCTGCTTTGCCATTGCCCTCTTCATTGCCTCAGGCAGCTCAACATCCTTTACCTCAACCACAGAAACCTTTACCCCCCAAGGGTCGGTTTGGGAATCAATGATTGTCTGAAGCTTATGGTTTATCTTTTCCCTCTGGGATAGAAGCTCATCAAGCTCAGCCTGACCAAGCACGCTTCTTAAGGTTGTCTGGGCTATTTGCGATGTGGCATAGGTATAGTTCACAACCTTTGTTATTGCCTCATTTGGATTAACAACCCTGAAATATGCCACAGCATTAACCCTTATGGTAACATTATCTTGGGTGATTACCTCCTGTGGCGGAATATCCATTGTTATCGTCCTTGTATCAACCTTTTGCCACTGTTCAATCACAGGAAGGACGATAATCAGACCTGGCCCCCTTTCTCCCACAAGCCTTCCCAAACGGAAGACAACAGCCCTCTCATACTCCCTCAATACCTTTATGGCAGAGATAAGCACAAAGATTAACACTGCCACAACCCCTATTGGCGTAAACAATATGTTCATTTTGAACACCTCCTTTTTAATCAGTTTAACTACCATATTTTACTTTTTTCCCTAAGCGGGGAACGGGATTCGAACTTCGGATTTTCTAAGCCTCTTCACTCGCTTCGCTCGTTCAGAGTCTAATAAAATCTCTCGTTCCCGGCCAGCCTCACTTCATCCTCCCTAAGGGTCGGCGTTCGGCTGGCTTCGAATCCCTATTCTCCTTTTCTATAAAACCTTCTATCCTCAGTTTAACTACCATATTTTACTTTTTTCCCTAAGCGGGGAACGGGATTCGAACCCGCGACATTCAGCTTGGAAGGCTGACGCTCTACCAGCTGAGCTATCCCCGCATCAGAATTTAGAAATTTAGGATTTAATAAGATAAAAATTCCTAAATCCCAATTGGGCAGAATTCGGGCTTCAAATCCTTCCATCCTTTTTTCCAACTTTATACTCCTGATTTGGGCAGAGTAAGGATTTGAACTTCGGATTTTCTAAGCCTCTTCACTCGCTTTGCTCGTTCAGAGTCTAATAAAATCTCTCGTTCCCGGCCAGCCTCACTTCATCCTCCCTAAGGGTCGGCGTTCGGCTGGCTTCAAATCCTTCCATCCTTTTTTCCAACTTTATACTCCTGATTTGGGCAGGGAAGGATTTGAACCTCCGAAGACAAAGTCATCAGATTTACAGTCTGACCCCGTTAGCCGCTTGGGTACCTGCCCTATACGCTTCGCTTAATTCATAATTTAAAAGCTGGTGAAGAGAGTCGAACTCTTGACCTAACGCTTACAAGGCGCTTGCTCTACCTCTGAGCTACACCAGCAAATCACCTTTTTCTGGTTGGAATAACGCCAACAATAGCATAGGCAGATATTCCTTCCTTTTTTCCAATATATCCCAATCCCGCACAGGTTGTAGCCTTAACACCAACATTCTCCTTTGGAATCTCAAGAATTTTACTAATTCTCTCCTTCATCTTTGGGATGTAAGGAGAAAGCAATGGCTTCTCAGCCAAGATAATACAATCAACATTGTTTGCTTTAAACCCCCTTTTTGCAAGAATCTCTGATGTCTGCTGAAGGAAGGTAATTGATGAGATATCCTTATACTCTGGATTTGTATCGGGAAAGTGATGACCAATATCATCCTCTCCAATAGCCCCAAACAATGCATCACATAGGGCATGTAAAACAACATCACCATCAGAATGGGATGCCAAACCATAGGCATAGGGAATCTCAACGCCGCCAAGAAAGAGCTTTCTATAGGAAACCAAAGGATGGGTATCAAAACCTATGCCCATCCTTACAGGCTCAACAGAAATAACCTCTTCTTCCTTTATTAAACCTTCCATCTTGCTTTCATCAAATTCCTCTTCGCTTACTGGATTAAGAAGGTCATATCTTAATCTTTTGTCAGGATCACTTAAAACACTATATGCTTCATTTATCTCCCTTATCCTTGAAGAAACACCCCCTTTATCAGGATGGTGTTCCTTGACAAGCTTTCGATAAGCTGACTTTATCTCCTCAGTCGAGGCATCCCTTTTAACACCAAGAATATGATAATAATCTTCTTTATACATCTTGTTAAGAGTATATTCTATAACTATCTTTTTTTCAAGAATTATTGTTTAGTTCCAATTGTAAAATGCAAAAAAGCGACACAAGGTTTCTTAGGATTTATTTTCTCTTGCTTGAAAAGCTACTTTCATTTCTCTAATTATTTTTTCTGTAGCCTCTCTAGGATCTTTTTCTTTTATTATAGGTCTTCCAATTACTAAATAATCAGCCCCTCCCTCAATTGCTTGAGTTGGTGTTGCATATCTTCTATGATTGTCTATATTGGTGCCTTCAAGACGGATACCAGGGCTAACAATTAAAAGCTTATTTCCTATCCTTTCCCTAATTAATCTAACCTCTTGTCCAGAGCTTATTACGCCATCACATCCAGCCTCTACTGCTTTTTCTGCTCTAAACAAAACAAGCTCTTCTATTGAACAGGGAAAACCTAAATCCTTAATATCGTAAGCATCTAAACTTGTAAGAACAGTTACGGCAAGAATTTTTAGCTTACTTTCCCCCCTTCCTTCTACAGCTGCTTTAATAATCTTCCCATTGCCATGGACAGTTAAGAAATCTACCCCTATTTTTGCTACAGCTTGCACTGCCTCTCTAATTGTATCTTGAACATCAAAATATTTAAGGTCTAAAAAGACCCTATTTCCATTATTTATAAGCCATTTTACAAATGCTAAACCAGCTGTGATTTGAAGAATTATTCCAACTTTAAAGAAAGATGCCAATCCCTTTAATTCTTTTACCATTTCCTTAGCTTCCTTTAAAGTTGAAACATCTAATGCTACAATCAACCGATCTTCTGCTTTAATATTTCTCATATTTTTAACAATTATATTATAAAAATTAAATTTGTCAAGGTCGGATAGATTTAGATTTTTATTGACAAGGGTAAATTAGTATTGGTAGAATTTTAAAAAATGGATGATTTTCATAAGATTATTTTAGAGCCTATATTGACGGAGAAGGCATATTACCTTCGTAAAGAAGGTAAGTATATTTTCCATGTCCATCCATCTTCTAATAAAATTGAGATAAAGAATGCAATAGAAAAGGCATTCAATGTAAAGGTTTCTGATGTAAATACGATGATAAATAAGGGAAAAAAGAGAATAAGGGGAGGGATTATAGGGAAAAAGCCTGATACAAAAAAGGCAATTATAAGCCTGGTTAAGGGACAATCTATTGGAATATTTGAGGGGCTATGATAAAAAAATATAACCCAACCACACCAGCAAGAAGGGGGATGTCTGTTCTTATAAAAGAAATAACAAAGAAGAAACCAGAAAAATCTCTCCTTGCCAAATGGAAAAGCTCTGGCGGAAGGAATAACCTGGGAAGGATTACATCTCGCCATAGGGGCAGCGGTGTAAAAAGAAGATTAAGAATAATTGATTTTAAAAGGGATAAGATTGGGATAAAGGGCTCTGTTCTAGCCATTGAATATGACCCAAACAGATCATCCAATATTGGCCTTATAAAATATGAAGATGGTGAAAAAAGGTATATTATAGCTCCCTATGGGCTTTCTGTGGGTGATGAAATTATATCCTCAAATGATGAAGTAAAACAAAAGATAGGGAATGCGATGCTCCTTAAAAATATCATAGTTGGCACAGAGATAAGTAATATTGAGCTAAAGCCTGGAAAGGGTGCACAGATTGCAAGGGGAGCAGGAGCAGCTGCCCAGCTTGTAGCAAAGGAGGGTGATTATGGCCATATCAAGCTTCCCTCAGGTGAGATAAGGAAAATAAGCCTTAATTGTAGGGCAGTTATAGGAAGGGTTGGAAACCTTGATTGGGAAAATGTCTCTTTTGGAAAGGCGGGAAGAAAAAGATATAAGGGAATTAGGCCCCAGACAAGGGGTGTGGCGATGAATCCACACGACCATCCATTGGGTGGAGGAGAGGGAAAGACATCGGGTGGAAGGCATCCTGTAAGCCCTTGGGGAAAGATGACAAAAGGAAAAAAGACAAGAAGAAAAAACAAGGAATCTAATAAATTTATCATAAAAAGGAGAAAAATAATATGAGTAGGTCGGTAAAAAAAGGTCCATACATTTATAAAAAATTGCTGGAAAAGATTAAAAAGATGGGGGCTAATAAAAAGCCTATTAAAACCTGGGCAAGAAACTCAGTTATACCCCCTGATTTTGTAGGATATACATTCTTAGTCCACAACGGAAAGAAATTTTTGCCTATCTATATCACAGAGAATATGGTTGGCCATAAGCTTGGCGAATTCTCTCCCACCAGGACATTTCGTGGCCACGGCGAGCATACCAAGCGCTCAACGGCAAAAACATAGAATTTAGTGGCAAAAGGAAGAACTGTGACCAAGCTTCTTAAAAAATGATAATTGCAGAGAGAAAGCCCTTTGACGAGATAAAAAAGATGGTCTCATCTCACAAAAGGATATTACTTGTTGGCTGTGGAACCTGTGTTACAGTATGTATGTCAGGTGGAGAAAAGGAGACAAAAATCCTTGCTTTATCTTTAAAAATGGCAACCAGGCTTGAAGGAAAAGAGATAGAATTTTTTGAAGAAACAATTATAAGGCAGTGTGAATGGGAATTCGTTGATGAGCTAAGCAATAAAATAAAGGATATAGATGCTATTCTTTCCCTTGGGTGTGGAATTGGCGTCTCTGCGATTGCGGAAAGATTTCCTCAAATCCCAGTATACCCTGCCTTAAACACATCATTTTTAGGCTTTCCAGAAAAGCAGGGGTTATGGGTGGAAAGGTGTGGTGCCTGCGGAAATTGTATCCTCCATCTAACCGCGGGTATCTGCCCTGTTGTCCGCTGTTCCAAGGGCCTTTTTAATGGACCTTGTGGAGGCTCAAACAAAGGGAAATGTGAAATATCAAAGGATGTTCCCTGTGCCTGGCAAATTATATATGATAGGCTTAAGGAATTAAACAAATTGGAGCTTTTGGATGAGATAATCCCCCCAAAGGATTGGTCAACCGAGCGATCGGGAGGGTTAAGAAAAATTATCAGGGAGGACATCTATATTGAGTAGGTTAAAAGAGCTATTAGAGAAGAAAACATTTGTGGTAACCGCTGAATGTGGACCACCAAAGGGAGCGGATAAAGGAATTATAGAAAAGAAGGGAGGTTTCCTTAAGGGCTATGTTGATGCGGTGAATGTTACAGACAACCAGACATCCATTGTCAGAATGTCAAGCATTGCGGCTTGCTGTATTTTAAAGCAATTGGGAATTGAACCCATTATGCAGATGACCACAAGGGATAGGAATAGAATTGCCATACAATCAGATATATTTGGTGCCTATGCCCTAGGCATTGAAAACATTCTATGCCTCTCGGGAGACCACCAGAAATTGGGTAATCATCCGCAAGCAAGGAATGTCTTTGACCTTGATTCTATCCAATTGATTCAGACAGTTAAGATAATGAGGGATGAAGGTAAGGTTTTGGGAGGGGATAGCATAGAGGGAATTCCAAAAATGTTTATTGGTGCGGTAGAAAACCCATTTGCCGACCCATTTGAGTTTAGGCTATCAAGGCTTTCCAAGAAAATAAGGGCAGGAGCAGAATTTATCCAGACACAATGCATATTCAATTTAGAAAAATTCAAAAGGTTTATGGAAGGAATTGTAGAAAAAGGGCTTTCAGAAAAGGCTTATATCCTTGCGGGAATAACACCCCTAAAATCAGCAGCAATGGCAAATTACATAAAAAATAGCGTGGCTGGAATGGATGTTCCCGATGAAATAATTACAAGGCTAAAGGGAGTTGCAAAAGAAAAACAGAAAGAAGAGGGAATAGAGATATGCGTTGAGACAATTGAGGAGATAAAAAAGATTGAAGGGGTAGCGGGAATTCATATTATGGCAATAGAATGGGAGGAGGTAGTTTCTCTCATTGTAAAAAGGGCAAACCTTAAAATTAGCCTTTCTTAAACCAAGAAATCATCTCATAAAAATTGGGAAAGGAGATATCTGCCCATTCTTTTCCTTCAATCTCTATTCCAGGAACCTTAAGGGATAAAACAGAAAGGGCCATTGCAATCCTATGGTCTTTGTGGGAATAAAGACCTGCTCCCTTTAATGGATAGCCACCCTCTATAACCATACCATCTGGCAATTCGCTTATCCTTGCCCCTAGTTTTGAAAGCTCTAATACCATTGCCTTTATCCTATCGGTTTCCTTTGCCCTAAGCTCAGATGAGCCTTTTATTATGGTTGTTCCCTCTGCAAATAAAGCTAAAATAGAAAGAATAGGAACCTCGTCAATCATTATTGGAATATCTTTAGGGGAAACCTCAATTCCAGAAAGCCTGCTTGGGTTTATAATAATATCGCCAATAGGCTCATTGCAGATAAGCCTTTCATTTTCTATGGTAAAAGCTGCACCCATCTTTTTCAAACAATCAAGAAACCCTATTCTTGTCTTGTTTATCCCTATATTTTTAATCTTAATCTCTCTATTAAGGATAATGCCTGCGCCAATAAAAAATGAGGCAGATGAGAAATCCCCTGGGATTTCTATTTCTAATCCTCCTTCAATTTCAAAGGGTCCATCAAGGGAAATTGTAAAGCCATCCCTTTTTATAGGAACACATAAGAATTCTAACATTCTTTCTGTATGGTCTCTGGATAGAAGGGGTTCTGTTATGCTTGTTTTTCCCGTGGCAGACAACCCTGCGAGAAGGATTGCAGATTTTACCTGAGCACTTGAGATTGGCATCTTGTATGATATAGCCTTTAGGTCGCCTCCTTCTATTGTAATCGGCGGATAATCACCAACAAATTTCGCACCCATCATAGAAAGTGGCTCTCCTATCCTCCTCATTGGCCTTTTGCTTAATGAACTATCTCCGGTAAGGATTACTTCATATGGAAGGCCTGCAAGGATTCCAGAAAGAAGCCTCATTGTTGTTCCAGAGTTTCCGCAGTAAAGGGGGGCTTCTGGCTTTTTCCAACTCTTTCCATAAACAATTATTTCATTCACTCCGCACTCCGCACTCCGCATTCCCCATTCTTCCTCTATCCTTATCCCAAGGGAACGAAGACAGGATATGGTAGATAGGGTATCCCCTGCTTTAAGGGGATTTTTTATTTTAAGAGGCTTCTTACATAGAGAGCCAATTAAAATTGCCCTATGGGATATGGATTTATCGGGAGGAACAATTATTTCTTTCATTTAACCTCTATTTTACCCTTTACAGACCCTTCAAATTCAATTTTATCTTCTTCGGTAAAATACCTCATTGTTTCTGCTTCAAATACCCTACCTGCCTCTGTCATTGTGCAAGAACCGGTTAGCTCTGCAATGTCCTTTAAACCATCATATACCCCCTGTTTTCCCAAGATTACCCTGTTTTTATACTCAATCCTTACCCCCTGCTTTGCCCATCCCCTTTTTTCCTTTAAAAATACCTCAATTGTCTCTGCCTTAATGGTCGCATTCCGTTCCTTATCAGAAACAATAACGCCTCCGGAGGCAATAATTTTCTCTGGGTTTTCAATCTCTCCCTTTAATCGGACAATGGGTGCCTTAAGGGTAATAGAACCCCTCTTTAAAACAACATTTCCCTTTAAAACAAAAACCTGCTTCTTTTTATTCCAATTTGCACTATCCCCTGACACGGTCATTGTAAGGGGATAAAGCTTTGTTGTGAGAAGAAACAAGAAGAGGAGAGATTTAGTATTCAAATTGCAAATTAAACCCCAACGAATTATAGGTGGTGTTATATCCGGTCTTTTCCATATTAGAGGATAGGGCTTTTATTCCATAGGATATTGTGGCAGAAACCTGTCTGTTTATCTTTTTTGTAGCAGAAATGAGAATAAGGCTTGTTCTATCTTTTCTCTTGTCAGATAGCCAATTTCCATCTTTATCCTCTGCCTTTTGGTGGGAAAAATTCTTCATTTCAAGGGAATAGGAAAGATTGAGCCTTGTTTTTTCTCCATAGCTTATAAAGGGGGAAAAACAATAAAGGTTATAGTTATAGAATGAAGAGCAAGCATCGGTAACCGTTCCACCCGAGGCAAATTTTACCTCATTGTAGTTTGACCTTAAGAATGAAAAGGAGGAATCCATTCCCAGGTCAAGATTTTCTTTTAAGGGATAAGAAATATTGCCATTAAGGCTTATAACCCGATCCTTCTCCTTTTCTTTTGTATCTGCCCCAGAGTTTACATCCTTGATAAATTCATTCTTGTAATTCCTAAAGACAATGTCAAAAGAGGTTTCGCAGGGGAGCTTTTTTTGAATTAAATAGCCCCCCGATAATGAAATTTTATATAGGTTATGGTCATACCTTGGGATGTCATATTTTGGGTCTATCTCGCCCAGAAGGTATGTATAATTCGGGTATTTAATATGAGCAATCTTTCCTTTGAGCCCAAGCTTTATATTTCTAATAGAAGAAAGAAGGTCTAGCCCAAACCCAAGCTTGTTATAATTATAATCTCCAGAATCCCAATCTTCAGAAACACCTGACCGTGTAAAGCTCTTTGTGTAATCAAGCCTTGTTTTTAAAATCAATTTATCAAATTTCTTTTTATACGAGGCAACAAGGAGGTGGTCTTGGTATCGATCAGTAAATCTTCCCTCCTCTTTTAATCCTGGTCCTTCATAACTTGCCTCATAAAGGAAGAGGAGGCTATTTTTACCATTAAGCTTTATTTGGCATCCTAGATCATTGATTATTCCTGTGCCAAAAGAGGAGGAAATGTCTTTGCCAAAGTTATAGCCTTGGGATAAGGTGTAGTTATAATATGGGCTAAATTCAATAGACCACGCAAAGAATGGAATAAGCAACAAAAATCTCTTCATTTAAAACCTTAAATTAAGCATAGGATGGAAGGTAAATACACCCTCTGGGTAAATCCCTAGGGAAAATGCCCAATGCTTACCAAACCCAAGCTCAATCTTGGAGAAAAGCTTTTTTCTTTTCAGGATATAGCCAGAGGCAACTGACCAAAATCCATTTTTCCCCCTTAAGATATAAAGCCCTGAAAATATAGCAATCTCATCCAATTTGACATTTGTGGGAAGGTCTTCTCTTTTAATCCAATCAGAAGATGTCCCTTTTTCAGAAAGGAAAATCTCGCATTTTCCCCTTATGTTCCTTATCCCACCAAATATAGAGACATTATCCCTTAGGCTTTTCTTTAGGATAAGGGAGGCAGCATAGGTGTAGCACCTTGCCTTTTCAATATCTTCCATTTCTTCGGCAAACCTTAAGCCAATTACCTCTCCATAATCTGCTTCCAAGGCAATTTGGGGTAGCCTTTTTTTCTCCCCTAATACCTTTAGCTTAAGGCTTGCATTGGGAAAAATAGGAGGAAGGATAAACGGTAAAAGGTTAAGGTTTATTTTAAATCTTTTGTTTTTTGGTAGGCAAGAGAGGTCGGATGAGCTTTGAGAAAGGTCAATCAAGGCCTCATCAAGCCTTGTGGCAAGGTCAATTGCCTTCTCTGCCCCCCATTCTTTTAATCCGGCAAAGGCTATTTCTGAAAGAAAAAGGAGGATAAGGACTTTTTTCACTCTATCGCTCCGATTACACTACCCATCAACTCCCTTATGCCTGCTAGAATAATATCTGCGGTAAAAATAATGTCAATTGGCTTGTTTAACAAATTTGTGCTTTCAAACCTCATTTCAAGGGCTGTGGTTTCTAAGGCATCAAAACCATCAATGTTTTTAAAATCATCCTCATTTAAAACCTTGCCATCGTTGTTGATAAGGTATGAGCCGACAAACATTTCACCTACTACATTTCCTCCCTTTGATATCTTAAATGTCTCCTCAGACCAAAATTCATTTTTGGATTCACCAGTTGTTTCTCTTATGCTTTTCCAATCATTGCTGTATGGGGTATAACCAAATGAATTATCTCCGCCTTTGTCGATATAAAAATTGGGTTCTTTAAGCTCATCTTTTGAAGAATCCCATTCGCTTACCCACCTCATCCTATCGGCATTTGCCTCCTGAGGCCTTCCATTGGAGAGGATAAATTCTACAATTTCTGGATGAAGGTCAGCTATGGTATCCTCATCCACCATACCCTTTATCCATTCTGGCCATTTTCTAATATCATCGGGTAACTCCTTATTAAATTCTGCATCAATCATTCCATAGCTAAATTGGCTTGTATTTTCTAATCTCGTCTCCCTCTTATTTATATTCACAAACCTTATGCTTGAATTTGTAGGTCTATAGAGGTGTTGCTCAACCCGGACAAGGTTTCCCCATTTATCCCTCATTGTCCTTCCACAAGAAAAATCCCTTTCCTTTACCGTAAGGATAGATAGCCTTTCTGTTTTTAATTCATTCCTTATACCCCTTATTTCACCTTTTAAATCCTCTATTTCTTTGGGTGCACTAAATTGAGAAAGCAATTTTTCCTTTGGTTTTTCTAAAGAAACAAGCCCTGTTTGAGGAATAGCTGCTTGGGGTAAGGGCGCTTTTGGCAATTCCTCGGGTAGTTTAAAAATCTCTTTAAATCCCTTCATTTCATCGGCAGATAGAGGTCTTTTCTCAATCCTTTTTTCAATTGGCCTATCCACATCGTGTAAAAACCTCTCTTTTGCCTTTAAAATAAACCTCTTTCCCTCGGCTAAAATATCAAGCTCTCCCTCAAAGAGGTCGGTAATTGTCCTCTTTCCCAAAACATCAACTGAGAATATGGTTCCCCGAAGCCCCATAACCGTGGTTGGTGTCTCAATGGTTGTATCCTTCTCCTTTAGCCTTTTTATGCGCAGCCAGACCTTGCCAAAAAATACACTGAATACATCCCTCTTTTCTGCCAAAATTTTTAATGTAAAGGTTGTATTGCAAGCAATCTTTATCACATCCTCTCCTCTTATTATCTCAGCAGATGCATCTTCGCCTGTCCTTATTTGGTCTCCCTCTTTTATTATCATATTAAGGGATGCCTTTATCCATTCTGTTTTATCCTTTTGTTTTACAAAGACCTCTCCCATAAAGAAGGAAAGCTTAAAATCCTCAGCAAAAGCAAGGGTTGTAAATAGCAATAAAAAGATTGCCTTTTTCATTGTTTCAAAACTCTAAGAACTCTTTCGGGATCTCTAGCTTTTAAACATTACATTCTTGATATATTTTTTTGTCAAGGAGTTGTTTATCTTATCCATCATCTCTTTTTTCAAGAACAAAAGCTCCCTTGCCCAGACAGGGCTATCAAGCTTTATAAAGAGGATTCTATCCTCCATATGATATGATTTTATATGTGCCATTATCCTTTTGTCAAATATCTCTGGCAATAAAGAAATAACCCTTTGCTCTAAAAAGGCATTCTCCAAGCCAGACGCCTTTAATACCCGATCAAGAACTACATCAATCCTTTCTACCTTCTTTGTTCTCCTCATATCTTCTTAAAGCATTTAATCTTGCTCTGGACAATCTATATTTTATTCCAATATCTAAAACTTTGCAAGCAAAACCCTAGGGTTGACTGCACTGGATTCTTGACAAATCCTAAGAGGGATGTTATTCTTTCAAGGTGGCTAATATTTTAATCGTGGATGACGAGAAAGATTTAGCAGATCTCTTAAAAGAGATAGTAGAGACGGAGGGGTTTAAAGGAGATGTTGCATTTGATGGAAATTCTGCCCTTGAAAGACTAGAAGAAACAAAATTTGACCTTGCCCTGTTAGACATAAGGCTTCCTGGAATGAATGGCGTTGAGCTATTCTTAAAGATTAAAGAAAAAGCTCCGGATTGCAAGGTAATTATGATGACAGGCTTTGCGGTTGAAGACCTGATAGAACAAGCAATGGTTTCGGGTGCTTATGGATGTATTCATAAACCATTTAATCCAAGAAGGATAATTGAGATGATAAGGAAAACCCTTTTAAGTGACAAGATGATTCTAGTAGTTGATGATGAGGCAGGGATAAGGGATTTCTTAAGCGAGCAGCTAAAGATGGAAGGGTTTAATGTCTTAAGTGCAAAAGATGGCGAGGAGGCTTTAGCTATTCTAAAGAGAAATAGGGTTAATCTTATTCTTTTAAATTTTTGCCTTCCTGATATGGATGGCCTTTTGCTCTTTAAAAAGGCAAGGAATATTTACGAAGATATAAAGGTGCTTTTGATAACAGGCTATGACCTTACCCAAATCTTACAAAGGGAAGAGGCGAGGTGGCTTTATGGCTCTATGAAAAAACCTATTGATTTTGGAAGCCTTCTGGATGTGATGAGAAAGGTGATTATTTAGGATTTGTAGCTAAACAATTGTAAATTGTAAAATGAAAGAGAAATGTTAAATTTTGAGGGAGATTTTTTAATCACGA
>JBFLYE010000175.1 GCA_040756715.1 bacterium | reverse complement strand
TCCCAATAAAACAAGAGCAATAATAAAAATATAGACCTTTGCTGACCTTATAAATACCCTTTTTATCTCTTTTTTTTCTTCTTCTTTCTTTTCAATTTCTAGCCCTCTCTTTCCCCTTTTATAGACAAATGCCCCCAATATTGCTAAAAGGATAATTCCACTTAAAATGTAGGGATAAAGGATGTTAAATAGAAAGAAAAACCCTGCATTATGAGGAAGCCCCTTTAATTTAGATATAGCAACGGTAGAAAGAGGTTCACCAATAGGCGTAAGGGCTGCTCCTAAGCCAATAGAGAAGCAGGAAAGAACACAAAAGGCAATTTTTTCCTTTCTTTTTATAGAAAGATCATAAATTATCTCAACTAATATTAAACTTGTAATAATTGCCGTGATAATTGATGAGATAATGCCAAGAAAGACAATTAACAGGAAGGGGGAAAAAAGACCAATACTTCTTTCTAATGCAAAAACACCATTTTTTATTCTATTTTGAAAATGATGGAATAATAACCCAGAGATAAGGCAAGCAAGGCTAATTATTATTGGCTCTTTTAAGCAATGGATGGCAAATTGGAGATTAAGGCTTTCTTTTCCAAAGATTAAAAGATTAAAAATAGAAAAAGAGCCCATTATAAGAAAGAAAGCCTCAAGGTTCTTTTCTACCCTTTTATTTAAAAAGGGAAGAAAAAGAACCAAGAAGAAGATTATGGCTAAAAGGATAAGATATGGTAAATTCATATGATTTTATTTTACCACATCCTTATTAAAAATAAAGGCTTCCTCTAGGCTAATATGACCTGCCAATGTTTCTTGTTCCTTTCCGCTTATGAGAATCTTAACCGGATATTGTGGAAGGTTAAATGTCAAGGTGTTGACAATAGAAAATATGGTAGCAATCTCAGCGGCTGAACCACCTGGATGATTTTTTGAAACCTCCTGTGATAGGTCAACATAAAGCACACCATCATAGATATAGACCTCCCTTAATTTTGTTCCCTCTGGAATTGCTGAATGAAGGCTTTCTTGTGAAGGTCCTTTAAATAGCTCATCTATAATGAACCTTGCTATTGTTTCCTCTTTTTCCTTTTTTTCAATTTCCCTTTGTTCTGGAATTAAATATTCTTCTTGATCATCTGGAAAAAAAAGGCAGATTTTTATTTTATTAGATGGAGGAACAAATATTCCCTTTTCTATTTTTTTTGGAAAGAAAACAACAATGAGAAGGGCAATGATGATAATAGAGAGGATAATTGCTAACCATTTCATCTTTCAACCAGCTTTTTTTCATATTGCTCCTTATAACTAACAATAGCATTACATATAGCATTAACCATGCCTTCTTTGAAATCCTCTTTCTTCATTCTTGCCTCCTCAGATGCATTTGAAAGAAAGCCTGTTTCAATAAGAATAGCGGGCATCTTTGCATCACGCAAAACATAGAAAAATGCAGACTTAACACCCCTATCCTTCATAGAAAGCCTTTCAGATACCCTATTTTGAACAAGCAGACCAAGTTCAATGCTTTCATTGATAAACTCAGTTTGGGCAATATCCTTAAGGATAAGCTCGGTTAATAAGCTAGAGTTTTTTTCCTTAAACCTTTCTACCACCATATTCTCTGCCTCTGCTATCTCCTCTGAATATTTATCAGAGGCAACAGCGGATAGGTGATAGACCTCAAATCCAGAGGCGGCTCTTGAGAATGCAGCATTTGCATGGATTGAGATAAAAAGATCTGCCTTCTTAAAATTTGCCAGGCCTGTTCTTTCCGCAAGGGGAATATAATAATCAGCATCCCTGGTTAAGATTATTTCTGTATCTGGAAGGCTTTTTTTGAGCTGATTGGAAAGCCTTAAGGCTATATCAAGGACAACATCCTTTTCTTTTAACCCACTTTTTCCAATAGCACCAGGGTCCTTTCCTCCATGGCCTGGGTCTAGGACTATCTTTTTTATCCCATATTTTTGAAGAATGGATTTATCCTCTGGCTTTTTTTCTAAAATAGGGGTGGTTAATTCGAGGTTAGGGGTTTGGGGTTTAAGATTTTCATCTTTTTTGCTTAAAGGAGGATTGGGAATATAAAGCATTGTTCCTGGCGTAACAAACCTTGGGTCAATGATTTTATTTAAGGAAAGGAGGGAGGAAAGCTCTACACCATAATTTTGAGAAACCCTCCATAAGGTTTCTCCATCTTTTAGAATATGCCAAAAGCCATCCTTTGGATTAGCAAGAAGATTCCCTTTTTTTGCAATCACTATCCTTTTATCGTCAAGCCTTAATTCCATATTGAGCCTTTCAGCAAATGCCTTAATAAGCTCAATAGGAACATAGATCTTGGAAGAGATAAGTTTAGGAGGAAAGGGAAGGATAATCTCTTTTTTATCAAGGATAGCCCTATTCTTATTAGCCCATAAAAAGCATTTTATCCCATCCTTTTTTAAAGATGCCTCCTGAATAACAGGGTTAAAATCAAATGTTGCCTTAAAGGCAGAGGAAGCCTCTTTTAAAGATACAAGCTCCTTCTCTTGAAGATATGGAGCATACACATAAAGGTTAGCATCCTGATTATAAAGAAGAATCTTTTCTTCACAAAAGATAAGAAAAGGAAACCACAAGAAGAAAAAAATAGTTTTGAGTTTTAAGTTGTAGTTTTGCATTTTTAGTTTTTTTTCATCTTTCTATCATAGAAAGAAAAATATCTGTTATCTCAGGATCAAACTGGGTTCCCTTTTTGCTTTTTATCTCAGCAATTGCCTCTTCCGTTGTTTTTGATTGGCGATATGGCCTTTCCCCTGTCATTGCCTCCCAGGCATTTGCTAAGGCAATTATCCTCGCACCTATTGGTATTTCATCCTTTTTTAATCCATCGGGATAACCCGTTCCATCATAGTTTTCATGGTGGGATCTAACAATGCTTGCTACATCAAATGGAAATTCTGCCTTTTCTACAATCTTTTCACCAATGATTGCGTGTGCCCTCATTGCCTTTAATTCATCATCAGTGAGGGGACCCTCCTTTCTCCATATCCGATCAGGAATACCTATTCTTCCTATGCCATGAAGAAGGCCAGCATATTTTATCGCCTCAATCTGAATCTTGGGAAGATTCATTTTAGAGGCCAAGGCTACAGCATACCTTGCCATATTCCAGGAATGACCACGAAGATTTGGATCAATGGCTTCAACCACAGAAACGAGGGTTTGGATTGTAGAAAGAAGCACACCTTCATAGATGCTTTTGGAAAGCCTGAATATTTCAAGGCAGAGATTGATTTCTGCCTGTATTTGTGAAAATACAGAAAGGTCATCTTTAGAAAATACGGCATTTGAGCTGGCAAGACCAAATATGCCCACTAAACCCATTTTGTCATATAAAGGTGCGATCATAGCTTGGCTTATCTTTTCTATCTCAGGCAATTCATTCCTTGATAAAATAAGGGGTTTTTCTTCACTAATAGCACAACCAATGCCTCCCTTTCCTATTTCTATTTTATTTGGAATCTCAAGCGTTCCATAAGATACTGTTTTTATAAATCCTTCCTTATCTTTTGAAAGATAAATAAAGCCGCTGTCTCCATTTAGAAAGGAGACAGATGCCTCTATTATCTTAAAAAGGGCGATTTTCTCATCCTCTTCTTGTAGACCGATTTTTGAGATATCATTGAGAAGCTTCTCTTTATTCATTTTCAAAGAGTAATCTTGTCTGGAGCCGATTTATCTTCTTTCTCCTTCTTTCTTCTCCTGAAACAATCTCTTTCGTCTCCGTAAGGAGGTATTTAATTGTTTCTATTAGATCCAATGGGTTAAATGGCTTTGTAATATAATCATCAGCTCCGTCCATAATCCCTTCTAGTTCATCCCGCGTGGTTGTCTTTGCTGTAAGCATAATGACAGGCGTTTTGGAAAGAACGGCGTCTTTTTTTATCCTTCGGCAAACCTCATTTCCATCAATCTTTGGAAGAATAAGGTCAAGAATGATTAGGCTAGGGTTATGTTCCTCTGCCTTTAAAAGCCCCTCTTCTCCATCACTTGCATAGATTATTTCATATCCCTCAAGCTCAAGAATAGACTTAAGGATATGAATCATATCCTCATCATCTTCAATAATTAGAATTTTATCCATATTTTTATTATACCAAAGATTATACATCTTTGCAAGAAAAATTTACCGCCTGTTATCCAATCCTTTTCATTGCTTTCTAAGAAATCTACAAATTCTTTACAAAAATACCAACCCTCAAAGCTTACCCCCTGGAAATCTATTCCTAAACTAATGGCATATTCTACTTTCATTTTCGTAAATCGCTCTCCTCAATAAAAAATGGTGTAGAC
>JBFLYE010000174.1 GCA_040756715.1 bacterium | reverse complement strand
ATCTTGATTTCTTCATCCAAAACAAGGTTTAATCCAGGAATACTTAAATCTCTCCACCCATATTAGATGAATTAGAAAGATCCCTTGTATGGGATAAAAATGGATACCATGTACAGAGACGCAGTCAACTCTTTAAGAAGTCTTACTTGACAATAAGTTGGCATCTTCGATAATCCATTTCCAGACAGGCATTATCTTTATCCTGACACCATCCTTATCTAATTCTTCCTCCTGGTCATAGGTTAAAATACATCCCTCTTTTAGTCCTATGTATAGAGCAGATGATACTAAACCATCCAATTCCCTGGTTCTGTTTTCTTCATTCAGTTCATGACAGACCTGATAGACAAATAACCTACCATCCTTATTTACCACAAAATCACATTCCCTTTCCTCTTCAAAATAGAAGATATTCTCTGTATATCTTCTTAACTCTAAAAAGACGATGTTCTCTAACAATCTACCGATGTTTTCTTGAGTTATCCTTCTTGCAAGCCCTGTATCTACCAGATATACCTTAGCCGGATTCCTCATCCTTTTATAAGAAGAGGTAGTAAATTTTCTTACCTCAAAGATAAGCATACTTTCAAGAAGGTATTTATAATAACTAAACAGGCTATCCTTTGAGAAGGGGAGTTTATCTTTATATTGCTTATAAAAAGAGGAGAGTGAAAATCTTTGGGAGAATGAGGAAAATAGGGCATCGATCAATAGTTCTAAAAGAGGGATATTGTTTATTCTGAATCTTTCCACCAAATCTTTAAAGAATATTGAGCCAAGGTATTCCTTTAATATTTTAGCCTTCTCAAACTCACCCTTCCCTAAGATAATCTCTGGAAAACCACCCCATCTTAAGTAATCTTTAAAATGGTTTTTTAAGAAGATTTTTTTCTCTGTATAGATAAAATCTTTGTTGGGCAAGATATCTTGGATTTTTAGATATTCTTTAAAAGAAAATGGACTTATCTCTATACTCCATGCCCTTCCCCTCAGGGATGTATGTATCTCTTGTGGCATAATCTTAGAGGATGAACCGCTTACAAATAGGGCTATTTTCTCTTTTTCAACCGCTCGCCTGGCAAACCTTTCCCAATCCTTTATGTTCTGTATCTCGTCAAAGAGAAATGTCTTTGGTTTATTTATAAGATGGGGATTAAGTTCTAAAAAAGCCTCTTTTAGTATTTCAAAATCACTTACCTTAAAATCAGCTAATCTTTCATCCTCAAAATCAATATACAGGGCAGAATCTTTGAAGGTTCTGAATAAAGCATAAAGGATGAATGTCTTACCGCTTCTCCTTACTCCATATAATACAATGACCTTGTTTAACCTTTTTGGAAGATAAAGCCCTTCCCTTTTGATAATTCTGCCTACATAATTTAAGATAAATTCGCGATTACCTACGATGATTTCTTTGAGTCTTTCTTTTGAGAACATAATTTATCCTTCCTTTGGGTAAAGAATATCAAATTTTTATCCTTTTGTCAAGGAGAAAATACAGAAAGCCTCCCTATCTTAATCAGGGCTTCTATCTTTACATAAGATTCCATTCATTGGCATATCTTATAAACAATGGTTTAGTTGTTGCCTAACGCTACATTATTTGATAAAATATGTAGCGTATGCAGATTAAAATTCATAAGAATGCTCGTACAACTTTAGCCATTAGGCAAGAGATAAAAAACTCTTCCCTTTCTGCCTATCTCTTGGCTAAAAAATATGGTATCTCTTGGCCAACAGCAAATAAATGGAAAAGGACAGAAAATATTGAGGATAATCCCTCTCGTCCTCATAAGCTTAATACTACCTTGACTACTGAACAAGAAGAATTAATCTGTTTTGAGAGAAAGCAGTTTAAAAAGACAATAGAGGATATCTTCTTTACTTTAGAGGATAAAATACCAAACCTTTATCCGATGAAGATATATCGCTGTCTTAAGCGATATGGCCTTGATGTTTTGCCTCTTGAATTTATTAAAGCGGAAAGAAAGATAAAGAAGTTTAGAAGATATGGGATTGGTTATCTCCATATTGACCTTCTTTATGCTCCCAAGATTAACATGATGTATTTTTTGGCTTTTGTTTAGACTATTTTACTGCCAAAGCCATTGTAAAAGATAGGAATATTATAGTTAATTCCATAACGCTTTACAAAATGTATGTGTTTAGATAATCTTAAGGAAAACTTTATAAAATTATGAATTTTGAATGTTGAATTTTGAATTAAAAGGGAAAAAATTTTATAAAACTTAACCTTTTTCAATTCAAAATTCAAAATTTAGAATTCAAAATTTCTTAAATACTATTTTTGCACTAAGTAATGGAAGATACTATAATATTTTTTCTACAGTTAACAAAAACAATGGTTTCTTACTATCATACAAATTTTGGTAGATGAAAAATTTACTAGGTTTTATCATCGCGATAACCTGCCTCTATCTTCTCTACATCCCCCAAGTAGAGCTCTGTTCAGATGAGGCATACTATTGGACCTGGGCAAAACACCTTGCCTGGGGTTATTATGACCATCCGCCAATGGTGGCTTGGTTTATCTGGCTTGGCACTTTTCTTATCGGAAATACAGAGCTTGGAGTAAGGTTGCTGGCGGTAATCTCTGCGATATTGCTTCTTTTAATGGTCTACATTATTGCTCAAAGAATCTTTCATGATGAGCCAATCGGCTTAATCGCCTCTCTTCTCCTTGGGACTACCTTAGGTTTTACCGCTAATAGTGTGATAATGACCCCCGATGTGCCACTGCTTTTGTTTTGGGCTATATCGGTCTACCTTGTTTATAATGCCTTTTTCTTACCAAAGAATAATTTGTATTATTGGCTCCTTACTGGATTAGTGGTAGGATTAGGGAATTTGAGTAAGTATACAATGGTACTCTTTATCCCTGCGATTTTCTTTTTTATCACAACCTCTTCCAAGGTAAGATATTGGCTTTTGCGTAAAGACCCTTATCTTGCTGCCATTATTGCCATAGGAGTCACAAGCCCGGTAATTGGGTGGAATGCGACGCATCATTGGGTGTCCCTCAAGATGCAATTTAAGCATGGTTTTTTTCAAAAGATCAATGGTGGTATTCCAAATATGCTCTCTTTTCTTGGGGGAGAGGCAGGATTGATTTTTCCCATTTTCTTTATTCTCTTTCTTGTAGGTACAGGTTGGGTGGGATATAAGGGATTTCGCAACAAAAAGAGCGAGCTACTCTTTCTCTTCTGGCTAAGCGCTTTTCCATTCCTCTTTTTCTTCCTTTTGAGCCTTTTTTCTAAATGCGAAGGGAATTGGCCTGCACCCGCTTATATCACCGGGTTTATCAACCTTGCTTGGTTTATCCATCAAGGGATACAAAAAAGGATTAAATGGCTAATTATAACCATAACTTTAATGGGTGGGCTTATCAGCCTTGTTTTTACTAGCTTGGTAATCATTCACTCCCTTCATCCCATACTTCCTATCCCAGCGGAGAAGGACATCACCAATCGGCTCCATGGTTTTAAAAAAGCAAGTAAAGAGATAGAAGGTTTTATCTCTAAGATGCCCCAAACTCCATTCATTCTTGCCGAGAATCATCATCTATCAAGCAAGCTTTCCTTCTATAGCCAAGAAAAAAACTATGAGATATATACCCTTTATGCTCGGGTTCGCTACCCTTATTGGAAGAACCTTGAAAAGCTAATTGGCCGCAATGCCGCTTTTATTACGGATAATGAAAGAATTAATGAAATTTCTTACGCTTTCCAGCAGGTTAAAGGGCCTACACCCCTAAACATTTATTATCATAACCACCTCATCCATAAGCTATATCTCTGGCAATGTTTTTATTATAAAGGTGGCTTATTTTAAGGCTAAAAGATGAACAATAGACCCATTTGCAAGGTGACTATAAGCAAAGAGGAGATTGAGAAAAAGGTTGGTGAGCTTGCCTTGGGAGCATGGTATCTACCCCCTAGGTAAATTATTTTATCTTAAGATTTGAAAGAATTAGAAAGGATAAAAATGGGAGAATTTAATCACAAAACCCCTCTGGAATTTGATATAATATTGACCTTCCGCATATGGCCCTTTGATGGCCTTTTCATATACATTTAAGATGAGTCGGGGAGTTTTTAATAATATCCCGACCCATCATCCTGAGAACCCTCAAGCGTAGCGAAGGGGAGGGAGGATCTCTTTTCAAACTATGCAGTGGGAAAAAACTCCCCGACTGCTCAAATAAATTATATTGTTTTGAATTTTCAATTTTAGTCATTTGAATTTGTTTTTTTGATTTCGGATTTTCAATTTCGGATTTTCAATTTCGGATTTCATTTGTTCCATTAAAGCTACACACATACCACTCACTTGGTCAAAAAATCCAGACTCAAGCAAGAATGCAAAGAATTTATCAACAAATGTCCAGCTGGTCAGTATAGTCAATACGACCATCTTTCAAAGCAGAAAGAACCTTAGGTTTATCTTCCTCATAGACGATAAGTTCCATAGAGAAAGTAAAGGCATATCAGATGCCTCTCCTCTATAAAATATATCGGCTATGAGGCTAAATAAAGAGGAATTTTTAGCTCTTATCTCTGAATCACAGATTATAATCGAAATTATTTGACAAAAGTTTCGATTATGTGTATAATATATCAAGGAGGTAATGGTTAAATGGAAGAGATATATTATGCTTTTAATCCCTGGTGGGAAGGCAGAGACTTTGATTCTGGCCTGATAAGAGAAGATATTTTAAAAAAGATTGGGAAGCATCTTAGAAGAAAACAGATAGATATGATTGTGGGAAGCAGACGGGCAGGAAAGACTGTCTTTACCAAACAGCTTATTCAAAGGGCACTTAAAGAAGGCATCCCGGCTAAAGATATTCTCTATTTAGCCTTAGATCATCCTCAACTTGCCACCCATCCCATATCTTATCATCTAAAATTCTTTAGAAGGATTTTTATGCACCCCCGAGGTAAGAAACTCTTCCTTTTTTTAGATGAGGTGCAGGAAAGCCCCAATTGGGAAGTTGAGCTTAAAGCTATATATGACCTGGAAGATGTAAAGATGGTCTGTACTGGTTCTACTTCCTCTTTAATAAAGAGTCAAGGGGGAAAGCTTACTGGTCGACAATTTATCACCATCATATATCCTTTAAGTTTCAAGGAATTTCTCACTTTTAGAAAAGTAGCTATAAGTCGAGCAGAAGACTATAGGTATGAAAAACTTGCTGAGGAATATTTGCATATTGGTGGTTATCCTGAGAATGTCCTTAAGCCCTGTGAGGAATATTTAGCTAATCTTTTAGAGGATATTATTGCCCGTGACTTAATCCGTTTGTTTCAAATAAGAAAGGCTAATCTTTTAAAAGACCTTCTTCGCCTGTTGGCGGCCTCGGTAGGTTCACGAACCAGCTTTAACAAACTATCCAATATCTTACATATAGCAGTGGACACGGTTAAGGAGTATATTGGATATTGCGAATCTGCTTTTTTAGTCAGGTCTCTTGAGAAATGGACTACTTCCTACTCAGAAAAGGTTTATGCTCCTAAAAAGGTTTACTTTGGTGATACGGGGATGAAGTCTGTGTTTACCGGTAAAGGGGATTGGGGAGCTAAAGCGGAAAATGCCGTATTTCTCCATCTGTTAAGGGAAGGGAAACCTTGCGGTTATTATGCCGAGAGTGAAAATGAAGTTGACTTTGTGCTGGGAGACTTTAACCATCCTATGCCTGTAGAAGTAAAGTATAGTTCACATTTTGACTGGCAAGACAAAGGATTTGCGGGAGTAAAACTGTTCTTGCGGCGGTTTCCGCAAACAAAAGAGACATTAATTGTTTCCCGAGATGTAGAAGCAGAAGTAAAAGAGAAAGGGGTAATGATAAAAGTAATTCCTCTCTGGAAGTTCTTGCAAGATTAGAGGGGTGTCTAAGAAAGGAAGAAAATGGCATCAATTTTTGCAGTAGTCTTTTTATTCTTCCCTCTCCTAGGCACGCTAAGGGCAGAGCAGCCAGATAAATGGCAACCCCAAATCCCCCAATTAGAGAGAAGGATTGACTTACTGATCAAACAATATCAAGGTACGTGTTTACCTCTTCTCTTAACTAAATTCCATAGCCGTTGTTTAGCTGTCCTATATACCTAGGCACAAAGGCACAAAGAAAGCAAGTAATAAATAAACTCTCTCGCCTTTGTGCCTCTCTGCCTTAAGTGCCTATTTCCCAATTTTATTCTCACCTAGCAAACACATACTAAATTTTAAATTGCAAATTTTAAATTGTAAATTTAAAGAAGTAAAAAATAATATCATAAAAAATTCATCACTCTCTCAATTTGAATTTTACAATTTGCAATTTACAATTTGCAATTGTTTAGCTTTAGCTAAACACGTACCATTCCTTTAAAATTGAAACTTACCCTCTGCCTTTTAGGCTAAATCTTAAAATTTTGGGGAAAATTGAGGTCTCTTTTTGAAATTTTTTGTCTTTTTCTATAGAGAAGGAAAAAACGAAGCCAAAATGACAAAAAAGTGTTATTTTCCATCAGAAATTCTAAGGTTATCTTTGCTATTGGTAAGTTTTACCCTAATTCCCAAATACTTCTATATGCCTTCTTCCATTATTCTCTTTTCCTCCTCAGATAGGGTCTTAAATAAAGCTTTTTTACCCTAAAGCCATTAAGCCACAATGAAAGCCACTGTTTTTACCAGATATTTGCCTAGTTTCCCTTTACCATTCCATCCTCCATAAAAGGCTCAAGGTAAAGGGTCAAGGGATGGAAAGAGGTTTTTATCCCCCTAGACCCTACACCCTTCACCCTAGAGCAAATTTATTAGGATTTTGAATTTACGATTTATTAAAGATTGATACTTTTTATGTAGGAGCTAAACACATACATTATATCAAATTCCAGAGGACTTTTGTTATTATAGTTAATTCCATAACGCTTTACAAAATGTATGTGTTTAGATAATCTTAAGGAAAACTTTATAAAATTATGAATTTTGAATGTTGAATTTTGAATTAAAAGGGAAAAAATTTTATAAAACTTAAACCTTCAATTCAAAATTCAAAATTTAGAATTCAAAATTTCTTAAAAGGTGGATGAATTTTTAAACAGATAAACACACCCTATCTATTTTTGCACTAAGTAATGGAAGATACTATAAATCCCCCCATTTTTATCCTTTCTAATTCTTCCATATCTTTCTCATTAAGATAAAATAATTTACCTAGGGGGTGGATACCATGTTCCCGATGAGTACAAACTTTCTTTCATCCCTTTCCACATCATAACAAGTATATCATAAGGCAGGATGAAAGTCATCAGTTCTTTTCTCACCACCCTTTTTCGGATAACAGCCATTGCCATAATGGTAAAAATTTAATTTTTTTACTCTCTATCTTTTCTTCAAATTCATCATCTTCGGTAATAACCAGGCTTTCTTTAAGACCAAATTCATCCATTGCCTTAATGAGTGCTCTGATTTCTCTCTGTTTAGTCTTCTCATCGTAAATATTGAAGCAGACCTGAATAAGTTGCTTTGTCTTTAGTTTTTCTTTCAAAACAAAATCCACTTCTCTGTGATGAGTGTCTTTCCAATAAAAGATTTCTAACTCTGGTGTTTCTCTTATCTTTTCTTTCAATCTCAAGAAGGTTATATTCTCTAATAATCTGCCTAAATTTTCGCTTAACCTGAAACCTATTGTATTTGCTAACCCTGTATCTATGCAGTAGACCTTTTTGGGACTTTTATCCTGTTCCTTTACCTTAAAAGAAAACCTCTTCAGAAAAAATAAAATATAGGCATCTTCAAAATAGAGAGAAAATTTTTCTATAGTATCAGCAGAGAGATTTAAATATTTTTCAATAGAGTTAAAGGTTATCAAATTTGATATATTGGTGAGGTAATATTTGGCTAAACTTTTTATTGCCTCTTTTTTTCTGATATTGAATCTTTTTATCAAGTCTTTATTTAACACATCCTCATAATACCTCAGTAATATCTCTTTTTTCTGCTGGTGTAAAACAACCTCCGGGAATGAGCCAAATTCAATATAATTTCTTAACAAAGCTTTGATTTCGTTCTGTTTATTTATCGTAGCAAGTTTATCTTTTAATTGCAAATTGTTAAAAAGCAAATTTTCCTTAAAGGAAAGTGGATATACAGTCAAATCAAGGTGCATTCCGGTCAATAAACTGGAAAGTTCACGACTTAATAATTTTGCGTTTGAACCGGAAATAACAATTTTAGCTTTTTGTAATTCCCGTGTGGTTCTGACCCATTTTTCCCATCCAGCAACCCCCTGAACCTCATCAAGAAAGATATAGGGTTTCCCTTTTGGGTTCAAAAATTCCAGATATGTTTCAAAAATCCTTTGCAAGACTTCTACATCCAATTTAGTAAATCTTGGGTCTTCAAAATTTATGATAAGAATTTCATTCTTATTGACCCCATTATTTATCAATCTTTTAGCCACCTGTCTCATAATGAATGACTTGCCACTTCTTCTTGCACCGGTGATGACCGTAATAAGCCCAGTATTTATAAATTCCATTAGCTTATTTATATATGAATCTCGGTTAATGCCAGTTTCTATATCCTTTTCCCAGAAATTCCAATCAGAAAGGATCCGGACAATCTCATTCTTGTTCATTATTCTCAGCTTTATTAGTCAAAATTTATAAATTTTACCTAATAAGTATACAAAAATTTGCTGAAAATCTCAATTAAAACTTTTTCGATAATCAAAGTCATCGCAACCAGGGTTATGATAATTTTTTTAAAACAGGATAACCTACTTAATGCAGTGGGAAAAAAACTCCCCGACTGCTCAATTATTTAGCTTTAGTTAAACACATTACAATCTTTAAAGCCTATCTTATGCACCATAATCCGTGATGAGCCATAATCATAATCATCTACATCCTGTATATCCCTTATAATTATTCTTTTATCTGCCTTAAATGTGTTGAAAAGAGTAAATTGTTTCCCAGTCATCTCACCCCCATACTTTACCTCAATCAATGTATTATTCTTTGTTAAAAAATCTATCTCTGTGGCTTTTTCATAGACATAGCAAGGGTCATAATGCTTAATCTTTAAATAGACATAAGTCTCAAACAAACTGCCTTTATCCCTAAAGCCGCTAAACAATGTTTTAATCCCTAAATCTGGGGCATAAACCTTTTTGGGAGATAATATCCTTTCATTTGTTTTGCCGCAACGAGGAATAAGATAAATAAGATAGGTATCGCTAAACATCTGAAGGTATCTTTTTACAGTATCGGGAGAGATATTAAGGATATTGGCCATTTTATTAATGCTTACCTGTTTTCCAGAGCGCTCCATCAGTAAGACAAAGAATTCTTTAAGTATATTTGGGTTTTTGACTCCATAAAAAGCAACTATATCTCTATAAATAATATCATCTACCAACTCTCTTAAACAATCCATATCCCGATGCAAAACATACTCTGGTATGCCACCTATACCCAGATAATCCTCAAAATACCTTTTGGCTAATTGAGTATCGGCTTTACTAATTACAATCCCCCTAAATTCTAAATACTCTTCAAAATCAAGTGGTAGTGCTTCAATGATAATATTTCTGCCGGTTAAATATGCCTTTTTGCTTTTAAAAGCTGAGGCAGATGAAGAGGAAACATATATCTTAACATTGTGGCTGTCGTAAAGGTTTTTAAGTTGTAATTCAAAATTGTCCTTGTAGGTAATCTCATCAAAAAATAAAAAAACCTTCTCTTTAAAGGCTATCCTGTGAATACCCCTAAACCCCTCAACTAATTCCAAAATGCTCTTTTTGGCAAGGAGATAATCATCCATACTCACATAGAAGACCCTTTTAGGGTCAATACCTTGCTTATCTATCAAATATTTAATAAAGAGTTTCAAAAGCGTTGTCTTTCCTATTCTTCTTAAGCCAGTTAAAAAGACAATCTGAGGCAAAGAGAAATATTTTTTCATCAATTCCAAAAGGTTTCTTCTCTCAATCATACCCTCTAAAACATATTTATCTTCCCACCAGGGATTATAACGATATAAAATATCTTCCATTCCAATTGCACCTCTTTAATATTATACGCTATTATCGTATAAAAAGTCAAGAAAATATACGATAGCAACTTATAATTTCATTTTTGTTTTAGTCATTTTTTCACCTACTCTGGGCAATTTTAACCCACCTTTTAAGTAGACAAAAAGCTCTCTTTCATCCCTTTCCACATCATAACAAGTATATCATAAGGGAGGATGAAAGTCATCTGGTTGATAACTCCCATAGACCTGATGATGAATATTTCTTGATGATTCATGTAGAAAGATGTAATAATATTGCTATGTTCCTTGATAAAGCCCAAAAATGGCAGGATGGATGGAACTTTTGTCATCTGAAAAAAACCTTTTTTCCTCTCATATTTTTCTCTTTTCAATTCTACACCTTGAAGAGATATTACAGAGGGTAAATGAATTTCCTATCTGCTTAAAATTGAATAGGGGTGGTAAATATGTCTATACTATGTGCGTTTTTTAAAATTTTAAAATTTAAAAGATAGATGCTATACAAAGAGAGGGGTTATAAGAAAGATGCCCTTCTTATTCCTGGATGGGCACTGGATTATAAAATCCTTGAGAAATTGCCATTAAGGTATAACCTTCTTTTTCCTTCAAGCTATGATTTTGAAGAGGAAATCCTTTCCTTTCTTAAAAAGAAGGTCCTTATATTTGGTCATTCACTTGGCGGATTTCTTGGGTTTTCCTTTGCGATAAAACATCCAGAGCTAACAGAAAAGCTTATCCTTGTTGGGATAAGAAAGGGGTATAAAAAAAGGGAAATTGAAGTAATGAGGAGAAATCTTATAGAAAATAAGGAGGCTTGTCTCTATAGCTTCTATAAAAACTCATTTAATAAGGATGAATTCTTAAAATTTAAAAAGAAATTTTTGCCGTATTATCTTAAGATGGATAAAGAAATTCTCCTTGAAGGATTAGAAATTCTTTTAAAGATAAAAATAGAGAGCAAGTTATTAAAAAAAATAGAAAATTGTATTATCGTAGCGGGAGGGAATGATAAAATTGCACCAATTGACAGCGCGATTTTTATCTCTAAAAAATCAAAAAAGGAGCTTGTTTTAATGGATGAGCTTTTCCATATCCCATTTTTAAATAGGGATTTTCTAGAATGGATAAAAGGATTATAGATAAATTTTCAAAGTATTACAGAGGGGGAGAAATCCAGAAAAAGATTGGAGAAAGCCTCATAGCCTTAATTTCTGACAATTTTCATAAGGTTCTTGAGATTGGATGTGGAGACGGGCAGTTTACAAAAATGCTTAAGGAAAGGTTTGCAGGAAGGATAATCTCATTAGATGCCTCAGAGAAAATGGTAAGTTTGGCAAAAAATAGGGTAGAGAATGTAAAATTTGTGGTTGCAGATGGAGAGGCTCTCCCCTGCAAAGAAGGGTTTGACCTGATTGTATCCAATGCTTGTTTTCAATGGTTTAATTCTTTAACCTGTTTGGAAAAATATAAAAATTTCCTTTCAAAAGACGGGGTTTTGCTATTTTCCATTTTCGGAAAAGCTACATTAAATGAGCTTGCCCTCTCCCTTAATGAGCTATTCAAAGATGATGTAAAAATAAAGGCTTTATCATTTCCAAAAAAAGAAGAGATTGAGGAAATTTTAAGAAAAATATTTAGAGACTGTGTGATAAAAGAGGAGGTTATTAAAAAGGAATATGGCTCAATTATGGAACTTCTTTTCAGCATAAGGTATTCTTCTTCCCTAAATAGAAAGATGCTTTGGACAAAGGGAATTTTAGAAAGGTTAGATAGAATTTATCGGGATAAATTTAATACAATATTTGCTACATATGAGGCTTTTCTGTGTAAGTGCCAAAATACCAAATAATCTGAAACCTACCCATAAGTCTGTAGAGGCAAGTCCTACCTAGCTTTTTAACCCTCATTTTTATTCAATAAAGGGAAAAATTAAATCTTTTTGGTGATCGGACCAAAATTTTTATTGACATACGATAAAATTTTTGCTAAAATATTTTTATAATGAGCAAAATTGAAGTTAACATCCGAATTCGAGCAAAGCGAGAATCTTGCGAAGCAAAAAATGCCCAAAAAGCAAATTCCTATCAGTTAAAAAAAGGAGGAACAATATGAGAGTCAAAAACAAAAAGGTTATCTATCTGTTAGTAGGGGCTCTCTTGGCGCTATTATCAACCAGCAGGGTATTTGCCCAAGAGGATGTAGAGGGAAGCAAAGACCATCCATTGATTTCGCGGTATCCAGGTTCAGTTATAGTGCATTACGATGTAAAAAAGTTTGATGAGTATATTCTTCCTTCACTTAAAGAGGTTGCCAAACTCCTTGCCCAAAATTCCAAACTCAACTTATATGTAGTGGGTCATACGGATAATATCGGCACATTGACTGCTAATATGGAGCTTTCCCAGCGCCGCGCTGAAGCGGTGGTAAAAGCCCTTGTCACCAAATATGGAGTTGGTGCAAAGCGGCTTAAATCTTATGGTGTAGGTTCATTGTCGCCAGTTGCTTCTAATAAAACCGAAGAAGGTCGGGCAAAGAATCGGAGGGTGGAATTAGTAGAGCAATAAATGTTCAAAGAGTTTTTAAGGAGACTTCGCCTAACACGCTGCAGGTGCAAAGTGAAAAATGCTATCGCACTTCACCGATACTGTTGTTCGAAATTCCAAACCCCGCTATAGAAGGTGAAAAACATGAGTAAGGAAGAAATATTTGAAAAAATTACCCGTCTGCTTAAAAGCCGAGGGGTGAGAAAGGTAGATGTCTTTGGCTCTTATGTTCGAGGGGAGGAAAAGCCGGAAAGTGATATAGATATTATCGTGGAGTTTTCAGAGAGAAAAAGCCTTCTTGAACTCGTGAGAATAGAAAGAGAGTTGTCTGAGGTCTTGGGAATAAAAGTGGATTTGTTAACAGAGAAATCTATAAGTCCCTATTTGATTGATACGATAAAAAAGGAGATGATGGTGATTTACGGATGAAAAAAGAAGACACTGCATATCTGAAGCATATTTTAGATGCTATAACCAGAATAGAAGAGTATACCGCTGGGATAGAATACGAAGACTTTATGGAGAATCACCTTATACAGGACGGGGTAATAAGGCAAATTGAGATAATAGGTGAAGCCTCAAAGAGGATATCCGATGAGATCAAAAAGAAGCATCTAGATATTCCTTGGAAAGACATGGCGGGAATGAGAGACAAATTGATACACAATTATTTGGGTGTAGATATGGATGCCCTTTGGGATACAGTTGAGAATGATATTCCTACATTGAAAAGCAAATTAAAAGACATCATTGAAAAAGGAGAGAAGATATGAGCGAGGTTCGGAACTCTCGCAATCCTTCGGATTGCTCGGTGCTAACGCACTCGGACAAGAGAGCGTATCTGGCTTAGGTGCTTCGCACCTCCGCCCAAATTCCCCTTCAGGGAACTTCAGATACGCTTGGAGCGTCAGCCGAAATGCCAACTGATCGTCAAAGAGCCAATCGTGTTCGAAAGGAGATATCAAATGCTCCTTTTGACCCTAATAAAATATTCCCATAATGAGCAAAATTGAAGTTAATATCTAAAAAAGCAAATTCCTCTCAGTTAGCAATTGTAGCACTTATAATTGGGATTTCCACGCTATGGGCAGAGGTTAAGCCGCTAAACCTGGAGAGAAGTATTGAGATAGCTCTGACTAATAACCACAGTCTGCTATCTGCCTCAAAAAAGGTAGCCTCAGCTAAAGAAAAGGTATGGGAGGCTAAAACAGGTTTCTATCCTATCTTTAGCCTATCTTCAAACTATACACGATTAAATGAAGCCACTACTGTAGATTTTCAGGGCAGGTCAATGGCCCTGAGTGATGAGGAAATTTCTGAGGCCAAAGGCATCATCCAGCAACCTCTGTTTACCGGCGGTAAAATCTCCTCTGGCTACAAATTGGCTAAGGCTAACTACGAAGCCGCTAAATATGAGTATGAAAGGGTGAAAAACGAGCTGATCTTAGAAGTAAAAAGTGCTTATTTTGGTATTTTGAAGGCATTAAAATTTCAGCAAATCGCTCAGGAGGCAGTTGAACAGGTAGAAGCCCACCTAAAGGTAGTTGGCAACTTCTATGATGCCGGCATGGTAGCTAAAGTGGATGTGCTAAAGGCAGAGGTGGAATTAGCCAATGTGAAGCAAAACCTAATTCGGGCAGAAAATGGGGTTAGGCTGGCTAAGGCAGCATTTAATCAGGTGCTGGCAGAGGACCAGAACACTCCGCTTGAGATTATTGACATCCTGGAGTTTAGACCCCAGACTATAAATCTGGATAACTGTATCAAGCAGGCTCAAACAATGCGGCCAGAATTAAAGCAGATAAAAGCTACCATTGAGGTTCTAAAACAAAGAGTGAAGATAGTAAGGAGCGACTATTACCCATCAGTTGCTCTGATAGGAAATTATGACTATCAAAAAGGGAAAAAAACACCGATTGATGAGTGGCAAGAAACCTGGATGGCAGGAGTTTTAGTAAACTTTACCCTATGGGACTGGAAGGCAAGAAAATCCAGGCTCAATCAGGCAGAAGCTAATCTGGCAGCCGTAGAAGAGCAGTTGCTTCTCCTAAAAGACAGAATCTTGCTGGAAGTCAGGCAGGCCTATCTTAGCTTAGAAGAGGCGGAAAAGAACATTGGGGTTGCCCAAAAATCTATTGGACAGGCAGAGGAAAACCTACGCATTAGCAAAGAGATGTACAAAGAGGGAGCCTCTACTACTACTGATGTGTTAGATGCACAGACTTTACTAACTCAAGCAAAAACTAATTACTATCAGGCACTGTATGATTATAACTTAGCCTGGGCAAAATTACAAAAAGCCATTGGGAGGAATTAATTATGAATAATTGCAAATTGCAAATTGCGAATTTAGGATTTTTTATTACCTTGAGTTTAGCCTTGATTGTTGGATGTAGAAAACCGCCCGAAAAAGAGGTGAAAATAGAAGCTGTCAGTGTAACAGCAGCTAAACCATTTATTTCAGACATAGTTCTCACCACTACCTTTCAGGGCACTATTAAGCCTATCAAGGAGGCAAAAATTTCTCCTAAAATAGGGGGAATGCTTCTTCAGATTCTTGCCAAAGAGAATGATTATGTAAAAGCAGGCCAGGTAGTAGCCAAATTAGATGCAACTGATGCTCAAATTGGCCTTTCCCAGGCAGAAGCAGCTTTAACCACAGCTAATGCAGGGCTACATCAAGCAGAGGCAAACTTTGACCATGCTAAAATAGAGTTTGAGCGGGCAGAAAGGCTTAATGCCACTAATTCCATTGCTAAGGCAGCTTTTGATAAGGCTGTAACAGCCTATAAAATGGCCTCTGCTCAACTTGAGCTGGCTAAGGCTCAGGTAAATCAGGCTGAGATTGGACTCTCATCAGCTAAACAACACCTAAAAGATACCCATATTACCTCTCCTATCTTTGGAATAATTACCTCTAAGATTGCTAATGAAGGAGAGAGAATAAGGGGGATGGAGCCTATCCTTGAGGTTATGGATATTTCTACAGTTAAGCTTGAAGTGGCAGCTTCTGAAGATTTAATCACTAAAATTAAACAAGACCAGAAAGTAAAAGTCTCTTTAGAGGCGTATCCGGATACAAAGTTTACCGGCATAATCCGTGAAATATCTCCTATTATCAACCCCCAATCGCGAACCTTCAATGTCACCATTTACATTAGAAATGCCCATCACCGGATAAAGCCGGGTATGTTTGCCAGGGTGAAGATTGAACTAGAAAAACACCAGAATGTCTTGTGTGTGCCTCAGGGAGCGGTTTTTAATCGAGGACTGGATAATTACCTCTATGTGATTGAGGAAAATCGTGCCAGGCTGAAGCAGGTTAAACTGGGTATACAGGATCTGGAGAAGGTAGAGATTACAGCAGGGTTAGCCAAGAACCAGGAGGTAGTCATTCGTGGTGTGGAGACTCTACAGGATGGAGCAATAGTCAGGGTGACAAGGAGGCAATAAAAGTGAACATCCCAGAACTCTCAGTTAAAAAACCCGTTTCTGTGCTAATGGTTATTTTAATCATTGTTATCATTGGCATAGTTGCTTTCTCCAAACTAACGGTTGACCTTATGCCAGATATAGACTATCCGGTTATCACGGTTATTACCAACTATGAAGGAGTGGCTCCTGAGGAGATAGAGGAGTTGATTTCTAAACCAATTGAGGAGGTAGTAGCTACTGTTTCTGGGGTAAAGAAGATTTCCTCAACCTCACAGGAAGGTGTCTCTTTAATTCTGGTGGAATTTAACTGGGGTACAAACTTAGATGGTGCTACTGCAGACATTCGGGAGAGGCTATCAGTAATTCGGGATTTCCTGCCAGAGGATGTTTCAGACCCTATGGTTGTTAAAATGGATATTGGGGAGATGCCTATTATGGCTCTAACCATTGCCAGTAAACGAGACCTGGCTCAATTGAAGGATTTTGCTGAAGATGTAATCGCTCCAAGAATAGAAAGAATAAAGGGTGTTGGTCAGGTAATGGTGATGGGTGGACTTATTCGGGAAATATTGATTGAGGTTGATATAGATAGACTTAAGGCTTATGGCATGTCTCTGTTTGAAATAGCTCAAAAGCTACGGCAAGAAAATATGGATAAAACCTGTGGTAAGATAATCCGAGGACCAACTGAATTTACCCTGCGCTCTATTGGTGAGTTCAGAGACCCAAAAGAGATGGAGAAAATAATTGTAGGAATAAAACAGGGTAATCCTGTATATCTAAAAGATGTGGCTTGTGTAAAGGATACCTTTAAGGAAGTAAGAGGCTATGGAAGATTAAAGGGACAGCATACCGTAGGCATGATTATTCGTAAGGAAGCAGATGCTAATACTGTTGCGGTAACAGATGAAATTCTAAGGCAGGTGCCAGTGATTGAAAAATATCTTCCTGCTGATGTTAAGCTACACAAGGTGTTTGAAATAGCTAAATTCATCCGAACCTCCATCAATTCAACCAAATGGAGTGGGATTGAAGGAGGGATTTTAGTAGTAGTGGTTCTCTTCTTGTTTCTACGCCATTTTCGGCCAACTATGATTGTTGCTTTAGCTATCCCTTTTTCTATTATTACTGCCTTTATCTTTATGTACTTCCGTGGATTCACCATCAATATCATGACCTTAACCGGGCTTATCATTGCCATGGGCAGGCTGGTAGATGATGCCATTGTAGTTATTGAAAACATCTTTAGACACCTCATTGCCGGTAAAAGCAGGCATGAGGCAGCCGTAGTCGGTGCTACTGAGGTTTCTATGCCTATTATTGCCTCCACCCTGACCACGGTAGCTGTATTCTTTCCCCTGATTTTTGTTACGGGAATCACTGGAGAGCTTTTTAAATCCTTTGCCTGGGTAGTAGCTTATGCATTATTTGCCTCTTTATTTGTGGCTATTACCCTTACTCCCATGATGGCATCAAAGATTTTAAGGGCAAAAACAGGAGGAGAGCAGGATGTGGGCTGGTATCATACCTTGCGGGAAAGATATGGTAAAATACTCTCCTGGTCTCTAAACAATAAAGGCAAGGTGCTGGTATTTTGCTTTCTTTTATTTGCCTCAAGCATTGGGCTTATTGCCTTTACCTCCCAGGAATTTATGCCAGCCTCTGACGAAGGCTCATTTATGGCCAGATTAAAAATGCCTGTTGGTACATCCCTTAAAGAAACCTCTGATGCTGTGTCTGTAATTGAGAAAAAAGTGCTTAATATGGAAGGCATAGATAAAGTCTTTACCTTTGCCGGAACCCATCAGGGAGGCTCAGCAGGGGCTGGAGCAATGGGTATAAGTGAGGTTTCCGGAGTACATACAGGTATGATAATGGTCTCCTTAAAGGATAGGGCAGAAAGAAGAATAACCACTGAGGAGGTAACCAGGAAAGTAAGGAAAATAGCTAATAGTATTCCAGGAGCCAGTTTGGAAATCTATGACCTTGGTAGCATAATGATGGGTGGTAAAGCTCCGGTTGAAATAAAGGTAAGTGGTGAGGACTTGCCTACATTGAAAAGGATTGCCGAGGATGTTAAACAGGTAATCTCAAAAGTAGCTGGGGTGGTTGATATTACTACCAGTATACAGCAGGGAAACCCTGAATTCCAGATAATCTATGACCGCGAAAAGTTAGCACAATCAGGCTTAAGTGTTGCTCAAGCAGCTTCAGTGGTTAAGATGGCTGTAGACGGAGATGTGTGGACAAGGTTAAGACAAAAAGGAGAAGAGATTGACATTAGGGTCAGACTCAAAGAATCACAGCGCAAAAGCCTGGATGATATAAAAAGTATTGCCATCCCCTCACCCATTGGGTCTCAAATTTTACTTCGGGATGTAGCAAAGATTATTCCTGCTAAAGGGCCAGGGGATATTAAACGATTCAACAAGAAAAGGCAGGTATCCATTACTGCCAATTTAGCTGGCCGTAAGCTTGGTGATGTGATGAAGGAGGTAAAGGTAGCACTGACAAAGGTAACCTTACCCCCAGGCTATTTGATTGACTTTGGTGGTGAATACGAAGATATGCAGGAGACTTTCCACGATTTGGGAATAATGTTCATCTTTGCTATTATCTTAGTCTATATGATTATGGCTTCCCAGTTTGAATCTTTGATTCACCCACTCACTATTATGACCTGCTTGCCTTTTGCGGTTACCGGGGTATTTTTAGCCCTTTTTATCACCGGACAATCATTAAACATTGCTTCATTTATTGGCATTATCATGTTAGTTGGAATTGTGGTAACCAATGCTATTGTGCTGGTAGACTTCATCAATCAGCAAAGAAAAACCGGCTTAGAAATAAGGGAGGCAGTAATCGCTGCTGCTAAGATCAGACTCAGACCAATCCTGATGACCGCTATCTGTACCATTTTTGCTTTGCTACCTATGGCTTTAGCTCTGCGGGAAGGTGAAGAAACAATGCAGGGGTTGGCTATTGGAGTTATGGGAGGATTGACCACCTCTACCATACTTACTTTGATAATCGTCCCTATTGTCTATATTATCTTCGATAATTGGGGAGGGAAGATAAAGGCTGGTTTACGTAGAGGGATACCTGGGGTTGAATTGGAGAAATGAGCATCGTTCAGCCTTTTGATCCTTTTGGTGATCTGGCCAAAATTTTTATTGAGATACGATAAAATTTTTGCTAATTTTTATAATGAGCAAAAGTGAAAGTAACATCTAAAATGCCCCAAGAAGCAAATTTTTATCAGTTTTATAACATTATGAGGAGAGGAATCGTTACCTGAATTTCAATAGTCAGGGGGACATCCTCTTCAAAGGAGGAGATGAAGAGATGAAAAGTTTAGTGGGTAAAATGACAGTTATAACCATAGCGATATTTCTTGGATTGGCAGAGAGACTTTCCATCGCTGAAGCTATAGACATTAGGTTGGATGCCACATTAAGGGCCACAGAAAATATTATTAAGAAGATCGAAAGAAGCAGGGTCTATGATGTAGATGCTGATAACATTGACAAGGCTCTTGACGAATCGGTTGAAAGGATAATGAAAGCCTATAGAGAATCCAGAGGTGATAAAACTAAACTTATAATGCTGTCAGAACAGCTTAAAAGATACCAATCTAAATTCAAAGATCATGAGGAACGATTAAAGCTGATGGACAGTAAGATAAAAAATGGCGATATAATGTTATCAAAGAAATTGCTTCAGAGAATGAACCAGATTCAGATTCAGCAATTCAAATTGGACATTGCACCTCAAGCCTTAAGGAAATATGAAAAATTGCATCCTATGATTTTCCAACCGCAACCGATCACTCCTCCAGGAATACATAAATCTAAACCACATTCCTCTATAGATAACTTTCCTATGAATCTTGGAAAAATGGTATGCTCTTTTTCAGACTTACTCGCAACACCCGCGGATGCAGAGGTTGTAACAGAAGCTGCCTGTTTTGCATGCCAAAAATCTTATGAAGCCTGCAAGGCTGTTTGCCCGAGAGGTCCCTGGGGATGTGGACCTGTATGTAAGGCTTGCAAGTATGCATGCTATTTAACTTTCTTGGCTTGTCTGGAGCCATGTGCAAGGGCAGAAGCAAAACAAAAACCTAAGATAGATCTTGTAATTAAAGATCTATGGGTCAAACCAGATGCTAATCCTGGTAATGAGATTAACGAAGTTAATTCAGGTGAAAAGTATTATGTATGCTTTATCGTAGAAAATATTGGCTCGGCACCAAGTGGTTCATTTGTTGTCCAGGGAGGCGGACTTGGGATACCCTACAATCCTACCCAGAACCATGCCAGTTTAGCACCAGGGCAGAAACGTGAGGGTTGTCTTGAGTATCCTACAACACCTCCTCCAAAGTCTTATAACCTTGGAATAAGTGTTGATGCAAATAATGCTGTAGCAGAAAGTAATGAACGTAATAATAAAAGTGTGGAGACAATAGTAGTCCTCCATCCTAAAAAGTTAGAGAAAGAGGCTGAGCATGTTGCTGAGCCTGTTGGATTACCAGATCTTGTAGTAACAAACATAGAATGTATCCCAGATAGTCTATATGGTAAATTGGCTTTTACTATTGCTAATCAGGGTAATGCGCCTCTTCATAAGGGAAGGGAGATTCCTTCAGGCAGACCAATTCCACCACTTCCTATTCCCTTTAAGGAAGGGGGACCGCTGAAGGTAGAAATAAGTGTAGGGACTGCTCCCGGCGGAGGGTTTACAGAAAGCATTAATCTTGACTTACTATCCCCAATTGCAACCAGAGGAGGAGGTATAGCTAAAGAAGGAGGCAATTCAACATATAAGAGTGCAATTGATGTGAGGGGCCTTATGAGATTTATAGTTAATTCCATAACGCTTTACAAAATGTATGTGTTTAGATAATCTTAAGGAAAACTTTATAAAATTATGAATTTTGAATGTTGAATTTTGAATTAAAAGGGAAAAAATTTTATAAAA
>JBFLYE010000173.1 GCA_040756715.1 bacterium | reverse complement strand
TTTTATAAAACTTAACCTTTTTCAATTCAAAATTCAAAATTTAGAATTCAAAATTTCTTAAATACTATTTTTGCACTAAGTAATGGAAGATACTATAATCGGGGTATTAGTTAATCAAGCCTCTGCTGATAAGGAAACAAAGGCAATTATCACTAATATTAAGGGAGAGGTTTTGATAAAGGAAGGAAGAAAGTGGAAGAAGGGAGAAATTTTGATGGTGCTTAAAGAGGAAGTAATGATAAAGACAGGGAAGAAAGGAGAGGCAAGAATCCTTCTCCCAACAGGTGAGGTAAAATCCCTTAAAGGAAATGAGAGATATGTTATTAAGCCATCAATGAAAGAAAAAGACATAGGTTTAGGTAAGATATTCAAAAATCTTCAGGAGCTACTCAAATCCAAACCAAAGGAATCTATCTTTGAGGTTGGAGGCATAAAGAGGAAAAATTCCAATTACCCTTATTAACCCAAGGTTTAGTAAGATAAAAGAAGCCTATCCCATCTTTGAATGGGAAGATTTAGGAAAGGGTGTAGTCTATGAGATAATTTTAGAGGATGAGCAAAAAGAGATATGGAGGGATAAGATAAAAAGAACCTCTACTTCCTATCCAAGGGATAAAGAAGGTTTAGTTCCTGAAAGAGTTTATCGCTGGTTTGTGAAAGCAATTATTAATGAAGAGGAATTTATCTCTGAATATGCAAGCTTTATCATATTGCCAGAGAGGGTTTTAATTACCCTCAACGAGATAGAAAAGGGGATTAAAGAAAGATTAAATAAAGAAGATTTTTATATAATAATGGGTATGCTTTGGGAAAAAGAAGAGGCATATATGGAAGCAATTAAGTGCTACCAAGAATTGATAAAACTTTCTCCGGAAGACAAACAGGGCTATCAATTGTTATCCTCAGTTTATGAAAAGATAGGTTTCTACGAAAAGGCAATGCTTGAACTTAAAAAGCATTAGAGAAAAAATGAAGAAAAAAGATAAGCTCTGGAATGATTCCGAAGGTAAGGTTAGCTCAAGATGCAATTGAAAATGGCGTAATGAAGGCACATATCATTGATGGAAGAATAAAGCACTCAATCCTCCTTGAGCTATTTACAGATTCTGGTATCGGAATACAAATAATGCAATAGAGGCTATCTATCTATCTCGCCTAAGACAATATCAAGGCTTCCAATGATGGCAACCATATCAGCCATCATTGCCCCCTTTCCAATGGAAGGAAGGCAGGAAATATTGACAAAGGAGGGTGCCCTTATCTTTAATCTATAAGGTATATTAGAGCCATCTGAAATGATATAAAACCCAAGCTCTCCCTTTGAGGATTCAATGCTTCTGTAAGCCTCTCCCTTAGGAATCTCAAACCCTCTTTCCATCAGGATAAAGTGATGAATTAAAGCCTCAATCTCATTTTTTACCCTCTCTTTAGGGGGTGGGACTATCTTTGGAATATCGGCAAGGATTTTACCCTCAGGGAGGTTGTTAATTGCCTGTTTGATAATATGGGTTGCCTCTTTCATCTCAAAAACCCTTACCAGATACCGGTCATAGACATCGCCAATACCCCTTCCGGTGGGAACAATAAAATCAACCTCATTGTAAGCACAATATGGCTCTTGCTTTCTTATATCAAAACAAACGCCGCTTCCACGCAGGGATGGTCCAGAAAGGCCATAGTTTATTGCCACATCCTTTGGAATTATCCCAACATTTTGTGTTCTTTTAAGAAATATAGGGTTTTTTGTAAGAAGCCCCTCATACTCATCTATCTTCTTGGGAAATATTTTTATAAAATCCTTTATTTTTTCAATGAGCTTATCATCAAAATCAAAAGGAACGCCTCCAATTCTTATGCAGGATGTGGTAAGCCTTGCCCCGCAATAATCCTCAAATATATCAAGGATAATCTCCCTCTCCCTGAATGTATAGAGGAATGGGGTAAATGCACCAAGGTCTAAGGCAGATGTTCCAAGCCAGACAAGGTGTGAGGCAATCCTGGAAAGCTCAGCCAATATCATTCTAATATAATCTGCCCTCTTTGGTACGGTAATTCCCGCAAGCTTTTCAACCGCTAAGCAATATGCAAGGTTATTTAAGGGTGCGGATAGATAATCAAGCCTATCGGTTATGGGAAGGAATTGAGCATATCTCTTTTCCTCAGCAAGCTTTTCAATCCCTCTGTGAAGATAGCCAATATGGGCTTCTGGATAGACAATCCTTTCGCCATCAAGGGTAAGGAGAACCCTTAAGACCCCATGGGTAGCGGGGTGCTGGGGACCCATATTGATAAGCATTTCGTGAACTTTATTCATCTTTCAATTTAAAATTTGCAATTTCCAATGGATAATCCTTCCTTAAAGGATGACCTTCCCATTCATCGGGAAGGAGGATTCTCTTTAGGTCTGGATGATTCAAAAACCTTATCCCAAAAAGGTCAAATACCTCCCTTTCCTGCCAGTTTGCTCCCTTCCATATGCACGAGACGGATTCTACCTCTTCGTTTTCTGAAATACCTACCTTTACACAAATCCTTCTGTTTTCTTCAATGGAATATAGGTGATAGACAACATCAAACCTCTTTTCCCTTTTTGGATAATCAACGCCGCAAATATCTGTAAGGAATGAAAAGGAGAGCTCCTTGTAAAGAAAATCCATAAATTCAAGGAGAATGTTTTTTTCTATCCTGAATGTAAGGTCTTTACAATTTTCTTCAAAATGTGCACTTGGAAATCTTTCTTTTATAACCTCCTGTAGACTCATCTTTTAATAAGGGGTTCCTTTTTAACTTTTTCCTGAAGCTTTAACAGCCCATATAAAAGCCCCTCTGGTCTGGGTGGGCAACCAGGAACATAAACATCAACCGGAATTATCTTATCAACGCCCTGAACAACGGAATAGGTATTAAAGACGCCGCCTGATATGGCACAAGAGCCCATCGCAATAACATATTTTGGAAATGGCATTTGTTCATAAAGGAGTTTAAGCCTATCTGCCATTTTCTTTGTAACTGTGCCGGCAACAATCATAAGGTCTGCCTGCCTGGGAGAGGGTCTAAATACACCAGAGCCAAATCTATCAAAGTCATAATGCGATGCCCCGGTTGCCATCATTTCAATAGCACAACAAGCCAAGCCAAATGTCATAGGCCATAAAGATGAACCCCTTCCCCAGTTAAGAATGGCCTCTAGGGATGAAACAATAATGCCTCCCCCAGGCATCTTAATAACCGGTGGTAATATTTTGTCAGAAAGAATGCTCATCTTGTTCTTATTATTTCTAAATCGTGCAGAATAAGCTCTGTCCTATCCTCTAATTTAGCTACCCTTTCAGCAAGGTCTAATCTATCCCAAATTCTTTCCAAGATTTTATTTGTTGCACTTATCTCCCCTTTTACAAGGCTTATCTCCTTATGAACCTCAATAAACCTTCCATCCATTTCCCTGTATAATTCCTCAAACCTTTTATTTACTTCCTCAAACCGCAGACTCATCTCCTGCCTAAACTCCCTTAGCTCTGGCACCAGGACATCAACCATTGCCTTTCTAAATGCCTCTGTAAGCTCTTTTACTCCCATTTCAATGCCCCTTTAAACCCTGCGTATATCAAGCCAATTAAAAGAATAGCGATAAAAATTACCATTTCAATAAGCAAAATAAGTGGTGAAATTTGAGAATCCCGAAAGATACAAGCCCAGGGAAGGATAAAGACAACCTCTACATCAAAGATAAGGAATATAAGACCATAGAGGTAATATTTTGTATTGTATTGGATATAAGCAGAGCCAATAGGCTTTTCTCCACACTCATAGGAAGAAAATCCTCTTTTATCCTTTCTTTTTGGCTTTAAAAACCAATTTAGAAAAAGAGCCCCTCCTCCAAATACAAGACCAACTAAGAGAAAAAAGAGAACCCAAATGTAATCATTCATAGCTCAGAGATGTATGAATTTCCGCAGGAAGGGCATTTTGTTGGATTGTCTTCTGAAAGGTCATCCTCTAGTGATAAATTTTTCCTTAAAAGATCCTCTTTGTGCCTTACCGTCCACTCATAGCCACAAACATCACAGAGGAATCTGCTTCTTTTATTTTGATTGTTATAAAGGTCTTCTGTTCTCAATTTTTTTCTTTAAAATATTTCCGGGCTTAAAAACTACAACCCTTTTTTCTGGAATAGAAACAGCCTTGCCTGTCTTTGGGTTTCTTCCCAGCCTTTTCTTCCTCTCTTTTGTTTTAAACACCCCAAATCCCCTAAATTCAACATTTCCTCCCTCTGATAGGTTATCGGAAATTTTGAGAAAAAGGTTTTCTATAATCTCCTTAATAGTTTTTTGAGGAACATTTATCTCCTCTGCTATTTTTACAACCAAATCCTTCCTTGTCAGCTTCATAAATCCTAAATTCAAAATCCTTTTATCGCCTTTTCTGCCTCCTTTAATACCTCCTCTGCCTTCTTTCTTTCTTCCTCTGCCTGCTTTGCGGCTAGCCTTGCTGCCTCTTCTGCAAATCTTGCTGCTTCTGCCTCAGCTAATGCCTTTGCTTGGGCTTGCTTTGTAATCTCGCTCTTTGCCTTTGCCCACTTAAATGCCTCAGCTGCTGCCTCTGCCAATGCCCTTACCTTAAGCTCTGTAGCCTTTGATACTTCAAATGTCTCCTCTGCCCTCCTTGCGGCTATTTTTGCTGCCTCTGCCTCCATAATCGCACGGGACTCCTGCTCCTTTGCCATTATAACAGCTGTTTTTTGCCTCTCTAAATTTGCCTTAACACCCTCAATTACGGCATTAAGCCTCCTCTCTGTTTCCTTCAAGGCAAGCTCCTTTGCCAATTCTTCATCCTTTGCCTTATTTGCCATTTCTATCTGGGAAGATGCCCTTTTCCCAAATTCTACCGCAGATACAACATTTCCATCAGTCAATGCCTTTTGACCCAGCAAATAAAATTCCTTTGCCAGCCTGATCGCCTCTTCCCTCTTTTTCCTTACAAAGAGCAATTCCTCTTTAGCTACATTAAGCTCAGCCTGCACCCTTGCTTCTGTAGCCTTTGCATCCTCAAGGGCTGCATAAGCAGATGCTTGTGCTGCCTTTGCTGCATCGGCTGATGCTAATGCTGCCTTTGCCGCTGCCTCAGCTGACTTTGCCTTGGCTTCTGCATAATCCTTATCTGCCAGAGTTACCCTAGCCAAAGCCTCTGCTTCTTTTAAAGCCTCCTCAGCGGCTAGGGCATCAGCTACCATCTCAGCCTCAGCAATCCTTGCCTCCTCTGCAATGGCTACAGCCCTTGCCTCAGCTGCCCAGGCAGCTTCTACCTTCTTCTGTAGGATCTCAACCATATTAGTAATATTGGTCGGTGTCCCAAATTCAGCCCATACTTTCATTGAAAGCAAGCTTAAAAGAAATAAAAATTTCTTCATTCTATTTACCTCCTAAAACATAATTGTAAATTTTAAATTACTAGATTTTAAATTGTAAAGGGAAATTTAAAAAAGGCATGACATTTTAATTCCCACAGAATCTCCCTTATAATCATTATCCTTTTCTTTATGGTCTATATTTTTATATTCCATATTTATCTGATATTTTACAGAAAGGGAATAAGCAAAGGAAAAGGATGTGATATTTTCTTCTAAAATTGTTCCTATTTTTTCCTTTGTCTTTGAATAATCATAAGAGGGGATTATCCTTAAAGATTGGGTGGGTTGAAAGCTTGCGGATAAAAGATAAAAATTTGAATCCTGCTCTGTCTTTTGAGCCCCTGCTCCTGCCTCAGATGTGATGAAAGAAATGGAGGAAGAAAAGGAGACCTTTTTTGTTAATGGCCCAGATGCATTTAAAGAATAAGAGGAAAGCAGGGAATCGTATTCATTGTCTTTTTTATTATCAGAGGAGCTTCTGCTATAATTAAATGATGTGTCTATATCTTTTATGCCACAAGAAATGCCGAAGGAAAACTCATTTGCTATCCTTAAAGGAGAAATTGTATTATCTTTTTCCTTCGTATTTTTGTAATCAATAGATACATCGGGAAATTGCCTTGGTGTAATCTCTGATTTTATCTCATAAATCCTTGTTTTTGTTGTATTTACTTCCCTATCACTTGGGTTATCATCGTAAGATTTTATATTCACATTAAATTCAACAGGTTTATCAGATGGAATGTATTTTGTGTTAAGTTTAATTCCTTCCCAATTAACATCACACCCTGTATTTCCTGCTGTATAAAAATTTGGCTCAATATATTGGTATATCCCTTCAAAGAAAAACTTGCTAAAATTAAGAGAAAATCCACTTAAAAATGCCTTGTTTTTATAAAGCTCCTCTCTATTGCTTTTATCCTTATCATACTCAGAAAATGCAAGGTTTGATTTAAAAGAGAGGGCTCTTGATAAAGGAATAACAATATCACCTTCAAAAACCTTATTTATTATAGGCTTTGTATTAGAAAGAGCAACTGAGGCAGGGTCATCCTCTGCTTGAATGTATGTTATTCCCCAAGTGTTATCTCTAAAAACCGAAGAAACCCTTGCTATACCAAGCCACTGGCGATATTGCCCAGATGTAGTTGAACCCTCTTCTTTTTTCTCTTTTGATACACCATAAGCAAACAATACCCCTTTATCTTCAAAATCTCCCTTTACACCACGAATTGTGCTGTTTTTTATTGTAAAATCAGAAATGTCTAATAAAACATCGCCTCCCTCAAGCTTTCCTGATGGAAGGTCAAGGCTAAGATAGGCATTCTGGACATCTGTCTTATTAAGCTTGTCATAGCTAAAATTCAAAATCCCTCCCACATCATTTTTATCAAGCTTTCCAACCCCTGATAATTCCACGGTATATGAAAAATCCTTTGGATATTCATCAACATCCTTGGTGATGTCTATGTATCTTACCTCAAACCCAAGGTTTCCATTTATGGAAAGCCTATGGTCTGGTTGCCCAAAAACAACCCCGCTGACCATCAAACCAAGAAAAATTCTCTTCATTTCTTCCTCCTAAA
>JBFLYE010000172.1 GCA_040756715.1 bacterium | reverse complement strand
TTTAAGTTTTATAAAATTTTTTCCCTTTTAATTCAAAATTCAACATTCAAAATTCATAATTTTATAAAGTTTTCCTTAAGATTATCTAAACCCATACATTTTGTAAAGCGTTGTGGAATTAACTATATTTCTTGAAGAGTGGTATTCCTTGGCAGCTTTTCTACAGGTTCAATAATTGGTATCTCTTTGCTAACACTAACGCCTAGGTCTTTAAATCTACGAATAGATGGCAAAACCTTTGTCTCCAAAGAGCTTACCCCCTTGTTGTATGCTTCGGTTGCCTTGGTAAGGTTTGAACCAATGTCTTCAAAATGGCCTGCTAAGACATTTATCCTCTCATATAATTGCCTGCCAAGCTCACTTATTATTTGGGCATTTTTTGTTAGCTGCTCCTCCCTTAAGCCATAGTTAATAGCCCTTAAAAGGGCAAAAAGGGTTATGGGTGTTGCCACCAAAACCTTCTTGGAAAGGCCAAATTCCATTAGGGTAGGATCAATCTCTAATGCCTGGACAAAAGAGGATTCTCCCATAAAAAGCACTATAATCTCAGGGGATTTTTCAAATTGTTCCCAGTATGCCTTTTCCGAAAGCCTGATTATCTGCTCTTTAACATGCTGGCTATGTTTCTTTAGAAATTCCCTCTTTTCCTCCTCTGATTGGCATGATGAAGCATCAAGGAGGGCATCTATAGAGACTTTTGAATCAACCACAATAGAGCGACCACCTGGTAGCCTAATTACCATATCTGGTCTTTTGATAATATCCTCATCTTTAACCACAACCTGTTCTAAAAAATCCACATAGCTTGACATCCCTGCTAATTCAACTACATTCCTCAATGCTATCTCACCCCACCTTCCCCTAATGTGTGGTTTTCTCAAGGCAGTGGTCAGGTTGCTTGCGGATGCTGAAAGCATCTTTATCTGCTCATTAAGGCTTGTATAATCCTCTTTTCTCTTTATCTCTATGGAGTGAATTTCTTCCTCGTATTTTTTCAATGCCTCCTGCAATGGCTTTATAAGCCCATCCATAGCGGCTTGATGCTCACCAAGTTTCCCTTTTGTATCAGCTACAACCTTGCCAAGGTGTTCTGAGGCGAGCCTTAAAAAGTCTTCGCTGCTGCTCTTTAGGCTGGCTGATGAAAGGGCATTGAATGTATCCTTCATCTCTTCCTTCATTGTTTCAATAAATTTCTTTTCTTCTTCCAGGATCTTTTGTGCCTCTTCTAGCCTGGTCGATGCCTCTACCCTAGATTGCCTTTCTAAATTAAGCTCATCTCTAAGCCTATCTATCTCACAATCTTTATCTTTGGCATAATTATCCCTTTCTTTAATTATAGCCTCAAGCCCTGCTCCTATTTTCTCAAGCTCATTAATCTTACGCTGGCTATGCAATTTTGCTACAAGCCATGCAATAGCTCCACCCATTATCAAACCAATTAAACCAGTGATGAGGGAATAGATATTTGTCATCTAGCTCCTCAATGAGACAGAAACCTCATTTTGCAATGTTTTTAGTGTATTTTCCCTTATCTTCTCAATCTCATCCATTGTTAATGTCCTCGTATCTGCTTGATAGGTAATCCTGTAGGTTAGGGATTTATGGTTGGCTGGGATATTTCCTCCTTTATAAATATCATAGAGAAATACATCCTTTACAAGGGATTTACCCTCTTTTTTTATTATTTCTTCTACATTTTCCGATTTTATACCCTCTGGCACAAGGAGACAAATATCTATCTCTATCTTCGGGTATTTTGAAAATTCCTTAAAGAGCTTTTTTGTAGAATGGGAAATTATTAGATAAAGATTAAGCTCAAAGAAGAATAGGGGCTTTTTTATTCCATAATATTCTCCTTTCTCTGGCAGCAAAATCCCTGCAATGCCAAGATTTTCTCCCTTAAAGACTATCTTTAACCCCTGTTTTGCAAAGGGGATTTCCTCCTTTATAAAATTAGCCTCTATTCCAAGCTCTAAAAATAGCCTTTTGATTACACCAAGTGCATCAAAGAAGGTAAAATCCCTTTCTTTATCCATCCAATTTAGCCATTTTTTTCCTGTCATAAGACCTGCAAGGCTTGTTTCTTCTCTATTTTTCTCAAAGACCTTCCCAATCTGAAATATTGAAAGGTTTTCCTGGTCTCTTGAAATGTTTATCTTTGCTATCTCAAGGAGCCCGGGGATAAGGCTTGGTGTCATTATTGAGGCATCGGCTGATAAAGGTTGTGCTAAAGAGACAATATCTAATGCCAATCCTAATCTTTCAAGGCATTCTTTGCTTGTAAAGCTATAGGCTATAACCTCATCCATTCCAGCTCCCAATATTATCTCCCTTATCTTTCTTGTCATTATAAAATTTTTGTTTATCTGGGGAATAACAGGAGAAATGGGCATTGTCTCTTTTATTCTACCATATTGGTAAATCCTTGCTATCTCTTCTATTAGGTCTATCTCCCTGGTTATTTCACCCCTAAATGAGGGAACCATTACCATATCATCTTCTATTCCAAAGCCAAGCCTTTTTAATATATCTTTCATCTCCTCTCCTTTAAGGCTTGTTCCCAGAACCTTATTTACCCTTTTTTCTCTTAATTTTATCTTTAAGGCTGGACAGGGCTTTGGGTATATGTCGGATATCGGCCCTATTTTTGCTTCTGGAATAAGGGAAAGGATTAGGCTTGCCGCCCTATTTTGTGCTTTAATTAAGCCTTCTGGATCTATCATCCTCTCAAATCTATATGAAGATTCTGTGATAATTCCAAGCCTTTTTGAGGTTTTTCTTATGGCAAGGGGAGAAAAATATGCAACCTCAAGGAGAAATGTCTTTGTCCGATTGCCTACAGATGTTTCTTTGCCTCCCATAATTCCTCCCATTGCAATAGGCTTTTTGCAATCTGCAATAACAACAGCCCCTTCAACATCGTATTCCCTTTCATCAAGGCAAAGCAATTTCTCTCCCTTTTTCCCCTGCCTTACAAAAATCCCTCCTTCTAGCTTATCGTAATCAAAAGAGTGCATTGGGTGTCCAAGCTCAAGGAGAAGATAATTTGTAATATCAACGATATTGTTTATTGGACGAATTCCGCAATTTATAAGGCGCTCCTTTAGCCAGGGAGGCGATTCACAAACCTTGATATTGCTAATTATCCTTCCGGTATACCTTGGGCAGAGCAAGGGTTCTTCAATGGTTATCTCTGGGATAAGAGCAAGGTTTTCTTCTAAAACAGAAATCTCTAAAGGTATTAAAGGTCTTTTTGTAAATGCAGAAATATCCCTTGCCAAACCAATGATTGACAAGGCATCATGCCTACTTACAGGAATCTCAAGGTCAATTATTGTGTCATCCTTAACCCCTTCTACACTTGCTACCTCAAAACCAAGGTTTATAAGAATATCTGCCAATTCCTCTAAACCCGGAAGCTCTGTGAAGCAAGAAAGCCAATTATAAGATACCTTCATATCTTATAGTTAATTCCATAACGCTTTACAAAATGTATGTGTTTAGATAATCTTAAGGAAAACTTTATAAAATTATGAATTTTGAATGTTGAATTTTGAATTAAAAGGGAAAAAATTTTATAAAACTTAACCTTTTTCAATTCAAAATTTAGAATTCAAAATTTCTTAAAAGGTGGATGAATTTTTAACAGATAAACACAACCCTATCTATTTTTGCACTAAGTAATGGAAGATACTATAAATCCCCTTATGCTTCTTTACATATTCAATAAGACCACCATCTTCAAGGATTTTTTTCATAAATGGAGAAAGGGGGACAAATTCTATTCTTTTACCTGTTCTTTTGTTTTCAATAAAGCCATCTCCATCAATTGTAAGATAATCTCCATCTTCTATACCATCTGTATCGCATTCAATGACAAGAAGCCCTAAATTTATTGCATTTCTAAAGAATATCCTGGCAAAGCTCTTTGCCAGAACGGCCTTTATCCCGGCTATTTTCATAATGGTTGGTGCATGCTCCCTTGATGAGCCACAGCCAAAATTCTTTCCTCCTACAATGAAATCTCCCCTTTTTATTTTATCTATAAATCCAGGCATTGCATCCTCCATAAGGTGTTTGGCAAGCTCAACTAGATTAGAACGAAGATGAAAAAATCTCCCCGGGATGATTATGTCTGTGGAAACATCATCACCAAATTTATGGGCATAACCAGATATTTTCATTTTACAATTTAAAATTTGCAATTTAAAATTCATAATATCTCCCTTGGGTCTGTTATTTTTCCATATAAAGCAGAGGCTGATGCGGTGGCGGGAGAACAAAGGTATATCTCTGAATTCGGATTTCCCATCCTTCCCTTAAAATTCCTATTTGCGGTTGATAGACATATCTCGCCATCAGCCAATACACCCTGATGGATTCCTACGCAAGGACCACATCCAGGAGGAAGGATAACCGCCCCTGCTTCAATAAGAATTTCAATTATTCCCTCTTTCAATGCAGAAAGGTAGACATTTTTTGATGCAGGGCAAATTAAAAGCCTTGTCTTTGCTTTTTTCCCCTTAAGAATCTCTGCGGCAATCCCTAAATCAGAAACCCTTCCATTTGTGCAGGTTCCAATAAAGACCTGGTCTATTTTTAAACCCTCCTTTTCACTCACTTCAAACACATTATCAACGCTATGGGGAAGGCTAATATAGGGAACAAGGGAAGAAGCATCTATGTTTATTTTTTCTACATATTCTGCATCTTCATCACTTTCTAATGGCAAATAATCATTCTCCCTTTTTCTTTTTTTCAAAAATTCCCTTGTCTTCTCATCAGATGGGAATAATCCAGCCTTTGCCCCACATTCAATTGCCATATTTGATATGGTAAGCCTTTCTTCCATATCCAATTCACATCCTTTAAACTCAAGGGCTTTGTATGAGGCACCATCTGCCCCTATTTTTCCTATAAGGTAAAGAATTAAATCCTTTGCATATACACCCTTTGAAAATTTTCCTGTAATCTCAACCAATATTGCCTCACAAACCTTAAGATATGTCTTTCCTAGCCCAAGAATAACCGCAAGGTCAGAAGAACCCATCCCGGTTGCAAAAGCACCCAATGCTCCCAGGGTGCAGCTATGGGAATCAGAGCCGATAACTATATCAGCTGGTTTTACAAAATCCTCTGCCATCCTTTGATGGCACACACCTTCTCCGATATCAGATAAAATAATATTATTTTCACCGGCAAAATCCCTTAGTAATTTATGGTCATTTGAAAGGGATAAATTGGGAGAGGGAGATGAATGGTCAATAAAGATAATGGACCTCTTTGGAGGGGATATTTTCTCTATTTCAAGCTCCTTTAATCTTTTTATGGCAAGTGGCCCTGTTCCATCCTGAAGAAAGCAAGCATCAACATCTACAATAACAATCTCTCCCTCCTTTACAGGCCTTCCTGCTTTTTTTGAAATTATTTTCTGATTTAATGTCATAAAATTCCTAAATCCTAAATTCTAATTCTTCCATTACAATCTTATGAATTTCCTCTTTTGTCTTTTCTCCATCAAGAACCTTTATGTTTTTATCCCCCTTTGCTAAGGAAAGATAGCCCTCCCTTACCCTTTTATGGAATGATATATCCTCCCTCTCAAACCTATTATCCCTTTTGACCCTTTTTAATCCTTTTTCTGGCTCTATATCAAGGAGAAAAACAATATTCGGGATAATACATCCATCATTCAATTTTTTAATAAGCTCAATATCTATTCCATAGCCATACCCTTCATATGCAATCGTTGAAAGGGAGTATCTATCGCAAATAACAATTTTCCCTTCAGCTAAAGCAGGCTTAATCACTTCGTTTATATGAATTATTCTATCTGCAAGAAACAGGTAAAGGGCTGCCATTTTTGGTGTTTTTCCATCAAAGACCATTTCCTTTATCCATTCTAAATATGGCTCTTTTGTAGCAAGACAAGGCATTTTTAAGGCATCTTTTAGCATGCTTACCTGGGATGATTTTCCTGATCCTTCCCCTCCCTCAAACACTATAAACATCAAGCTCTTTGCTCTTTATCCAATCAAAACCTTCATCTGGGGTTATCACAGCAATCTCTGTGTCTCCACCACAGGTTTGGGGCATAGGAAGGAATTTTTGGGCTTTTATTGTTGTGCTGATAAGAAATTCCACATAGTCAATGCCATCCTGAAGGGAAAAAAATTGGTAATTCGGCAAGGGTATGGGATTTTCTGGGTTATCCTCCCATAGCCTCTGGATTATCCTTCCATCTCCTCCGAATGTGCAGCCATATCCACCCTCATAAACAGGCTCAATAACAGATTTTTGCCCAATTTTTAGGGTATATGTCTTTGGCGTTGTATCATTTTCATCATACCCTGCAATCTGAAAGCCCAAAGGGTATTCATCCTCTGGTATTTGGGAAAGGTCAACAATTTCACAGGTAAGCTCCCTTCTAAAATAGACCTCAAGCTTTTCTGCTATTTCTTTTATTTCTTCCTCGCCGGTAAGGGTTTTTTCAAAATCAAAAATATGGCTTTGGATGCTCCTCTTTGTAATAAAGCTTACACCAAATGAGAGAACGCCAATTTTTTCATTAAGGCAGAATAGCTTATTTATGGTTTTTGAAACCGTAAATGTGGTGGGAGGAGGGGGAATTAGCCTTGAGCAGGATATTTTTCCAAAGCATTCTGGGCATTGGACAAATTCCTCCTGGGGGATAGGAATAGCCTTTACAGTAGCAAGGCTATCGCATCCTAATACAATCCCCTCTGAAATCCTTAAGCTAATTGTAATACTCATAATTTCTTAATCATTAAAACTATTGATATTGCCCAAAATATAAAAAAAAGAAGCATTATTACACAAGAGACAAGGTCTTCTCTCTCTTTCATCCTTTTGTATTTAATAAAAAAATTTACAATCTCAATAAGAAGGAGAATGCCAACAACTGCCATTAAAACAATGGCGATGCTCATATTTTTTCAAGGACAATTGTAAGATGGGATGTTTTTTTAAGAATCCTGCCCGACCTTCCCCTTGCACAATATTTTATCCTCTTCATCATTGGCCCATTATTTGCCCATACTTCTTTTATCCAGACATCCTTAAGCTCTAAAAGGGGAGACCTTATCCTGCAATTTGCAAATGCGCTTCCTAATGCTTTATGGATAAAATAGGATGCCCTCTTTGGCATCATCTGCAAGATATTCTCTGCCTCATCACCCCTTTTTCCCTTTATAAGGGAAATAACCTGTCTTAGCTTTGAGGGAGAAATTCTAATATATTTTGATATAGCCTTTCCTTGCATAAAAAAATTCTAATTTCTATCCTCCTTTTTTGTCAAGAAATCCATGGCATCATCTTTCTTAATTTTTCTCCCACCTTCTCTATGAGATGGTTTTTATCGGCCGAAAGTAAGGCATTAAAAACAGGTCTTCCTGCTTGATTTTCAAGGATCCATTCCTTGGCAAAAGAGCCTATTTGGATTTGGGCAAGAATCTTTGTCATATTTCTCCTTACATCTTCATTGATTACTACCCTTCCCCTAGTTACATCGCCATACTTTGCTGTATCTGAAATTGCCTCCCTCATTCCCGAGATGCCCTTTGTATGGATGAGGTCAACGAGGAGCTTCAGCTCATGGCAGCACTCAAAGTAGGCGACCTCTGGCTGATAGCCAGCAGAAACCAAAATGTCAAAGCCTGCCCTGATAAGCTCAGAGACACCACCGCATAGAACAACCTGCTCTCCAAACAGGTCGGTCTCTGTTTCCTCAAGAAATGTTGTCTCAATAATTCCCGCCTTTGTTCCACCGATTGCTTTTCCATAGCTTAAGGCATAATCCTTTGCCTTTCCTGAGGCATCCTGATAAACAGCAACCAGGCAGGGAACGCCACCTCCATCTTGAAATACCTTTCTAACAAAGGCACCAGGCCCCTTGGGAGCAATCATTACCACATCTATATTTTTTGGAGGAATGATCTGTCCAAAATGGATGTTAAATCCATGGGAAAATCCAAGTATCTTTCCTCCTTTTAGATTTTCCTCAATCTCCTCCTTATAGACCTTTGGTGCGATTTGATCAGGAACCAAAAGCTGGATGTAATCAGCTTTGGCTGCTGCCTCTCTTACTGATAGAGGAGAAAATCCATCAGCCTTTGCTTTCTCAAAGCTTTTCCCTTCCCGGTTGCCTATAATAACCTCTATTCCAGAATCTTTAAGATTCTGAGCCTGAGCATGACCCTGTGCACCATAGCCAATTATGGCTACCTTCTTTCCCTTAAGCAGACTTAGGTCTGCATCGGCTTCATAATAAATTGTTGCCATTTACCTTACCTCCCTTTTATAATATAAAAAAGCCGAAGTGGCGGAATTGGCAGACGCGCGGGACTCAAAATCCCGTGGAGGTTTCCTCCATAAGGGTTCAACTCCCTTCTTCGGCATAAAATTTTCATTGTTGATAATTATTCCGCATTCCGAAATCCGCATTCCGCAATCAAATAGCGGCCGATGGGATTTGAACGAAAGGATTTTCTAATGCAAAAAAGATCGCACTTGCTCCTTTTTTGCCTAACAAAATCCTTCGTTCCCGGCCCTCGCTTTGCTCGGGCTTCAAATCCCATCTCCTTGCTACTAAAATCTAGTGTAATTTCGCTTAAGCGGCCGATGGGATTTGAACCCACGACGTCAAGCTTGGGAAGCTTGCATTCTACCACTAAATTACGGCCGCACATTAGAAAGTATAGAAAGAGATAAATTGTTTTGTCAATGATAAAAGTAGCCCTGATTGGTCTTCCTCTTTCTGGTAAGACAACCATCTTTAATGCCTTAACATCATTAAAGGCAAAGGGAAGGAATATCGGCGTGGTCAAAATTTTAGACGAAAGGCTTGATTGTCTTCATCGTCTATATCCGGAGAAAAAAAGGGTCTCCTCTGAGATGGAATTTATCGATACCCATTCCATTAAAACTGGAACAAAAATCCTTGATCTAGCCAATATAGATGCAATAGCTATTGTGATAAGATGCTTCTGTGAGCCAATAGAACCAATAAAAGAGATAAAGACAATCTTACAAGAATTTATCCTTTCTGACCTTTTCATAGCAGAGAAAAGAATAGCAAATTTAGCTTCCAAGGGAAGAAAGATGAGACAAGAGGAGGAAAAAGAGAAGGCTATTATTGAAAGGTGTAGGGATAGCCTTTCTAAAGAAATCCCCCTTAGAAGAATTGGGTTAACCGACGATGAAAGAAGGTATCTTTCCTCCTATCAGTTCTTAAGCGATAAGCCTATTGTCCTTATAGGCAACATTGACGAACAAAGAAAGGACGAGGAATTAAAAGAATATGCAAGAGAAAACAATGAACAATGTGTTATTCTTTCTGGTAAGCTTGAAATGGAGGTAGCTGAATTAGAGGAAGATGAAAGACCTCTCTTTCTCAATGAGCTAGGGATTAAAGAATCTGGTCTGCCCAATCTAATAAAAACAATTTATACAAGCCTTTCTTTAATCTCCTTTTTTACCATTGGAAAGGATGAGGTAAGGCTATGGCCAATCAAAAAGGGAACAAATGCCCTAAAAGCCGCAGGCAAGATTCATTCAGACATGGAAAGGGGATTTATCAGGGCATCGGTTGTTTCTTACAAAGATTTTCTTGAAAACAAAGGCTCAATGGCACATCTTAAAGAAAAGGGGCTTATTAGATTAGAGGGGAAGGACTATATCGTAGCTGATGGCGATATTATTGAGTTTAGGTTTAATGTGTAGTTGTTTAGCTTTTAGCCATAATAAAAACTCAAAAAATCAACAGCTAAATATAAGCTATAGAATAGAAAGATATTTTTCAAGCTCATATTGGGTTACCTGAATCCTGTATTCCTCCCATTCCTTTTTCTTTAGCTCAATAAATCTGGGAAAGACATGGTTTCCCAGCGTCTTTTTTATTAACTCGCTTTCTTCGGCAATTGCTACTGCCTCTCCTAAGCTTCCTGGTAAAGATTCAATCCCCATTTTTTTTCTTTCCTCCTCTGTTAAATCATAGAGATTTTTCTCCATAGCCTCTTCTAATTCATAGCCCTTTTCTATTCCATCCAAACCAGCCTGAAGCATCACCGCAAAGGTAAGGTAGGGATTACAAGCTGGGTCTGGACACCTTAACTCTGCCCGTGTAGCATATTCCTTTCCTGGGTGATAGACCGGAATTCTTATCAAGGCTGAGCGATTGCGATTGCTCCAGGCAATATAGACAGGTGCTTCATAGCCAGGGACAAGCCTTTTGTAAGAATTTACCCACTGGGCAAAGACAGCCGACATCTCCTTGGCATGCTTTAATTGCCCGGCAATGAATTTCTTAGCAGTTTCGCTTAAATGGTATTTATCATTTTTATCAAAAAAGGCATTGTTTTCGCCTTTAAAAAGGGATTGATGGGTATGCATTCCTGAACCACTCTGACCAAATATAGGTTTAGGCATAAATGTGGCATAAACACCATATTTTTGGGCAATTTCTTTAACCACCAAGCGATAGGTCATCACATTGTCTGCCATCTGCAGGGCATCGCAATACCTCATATCAATCTCATGCTGGCTTTGACCTACCTCATGGTGGCTATATTCAATATGAATTCCCATTGCCTCTAAGGCAAGGATGGTTTCTCTCCTTAAATCACTTCCAGCGTCCAGAGTGGTTAGGTCAAAATAGCCTCCCTTATCAAGCACCTCGGTGGCATCAGATGAGTTAAAATAGAAATACTCAAGCTCTGGCCCTAGATAATAATGGTCAAAGCCCATATCTTTTGCCCTTTGCAATGCCCTCTTTAGAACATACCTTGGGTCTCCCTCATAATCTTTGCCACCTGGGGTCTTCACATCACAGAACATCCTGGCAACCGGATGCTCCTCTGGTGTCCAAGGAAGCAATTGGAATGTTTCTATATCTGGCATTGCTACCATATCACTCTCCTCAATATCTTGATAGCCGGTAATGGATGAGCCATCAAAACCCATCCCATGCTCCAATGCACCCTCAAGTTCTTTGTCGGTTATGGCAAAGCTCTTTAGCTGACCCAATATATCTGTGAACCATAGGCGGATAAACTTTACATTGTTTTCTTTTACTAATTTAAGAATATCTTCTTCTCTCTTCATTTTTTCCTCCAATTTTTAAATTTCTATATTTATTATAGTAAAAAAATACCCATTTTGGTAACCATTATTTTTTGTATGTGTTTATAGACGAGAAGAAGAAAGGAAGTTAAAAAAAGCGCCAAATCCGAAAGGACAAAGGAGGAAATTTTAGCTAAACACGTACTAATATTCAAACCCAGCCGAGAGAATAAAGGGAGAGATTGAAAGATCTATATCAATACCAGAAAAACAACGAGAAATCCCTAAAGCGAGGCTTTTATCATCAATCCCTCCCCTTACAAGAAATTCCTTCATTTTCTTCTCTAACCCAAAATAGAGGCTTGATTTTTCCCTTTCCTTTAAATCTAGTGTGAAAAGATAGCTTTTAATCTTAAAGCTTAAGCCAAATCCATATCCAAAATTATCCCGAAAGAGATTTCCCAAAACAAAGCCAAATGTAAGATTATCCCTTAAAGAATAAAGAATTCCAGTGTCAATACCTAAGCCTTTTCCATCATCCTTTGATTTAAAGAGCTTTATAGATGTTCCCGCTGAAATGCTTTTATTTCTTATCTTTAAAAACTTTCCATAGGAAAAATAGAATGCCTTATTTTCTCTGCTTAAAACAGCAAATCCACAATTTCCCTTCATCTTCTCTGGCAAGGTTAGCCCTAAAAAATCATAGGAGGAATCAGACCCTGTATATGAAAATGAAAGCTCATAAGATGTAATAGAAGCAAGCCCTGCTGGGTTAAAAACCATAGCATAAGGGCTATCTGAAAGCCCAATAAAGGCATTACCCAAACCCTGTGGCTTTGCTCCCGCAGATGGAAGGGTAAATTCAGCAAAAACATTAGATGAAAGAAATAGCAATAAAAATACAAGAGGTTTTCGGCTAAATATGGAAGGGTTTTTCACTGGTGCTAGTAGGCTGCTTTGGTGCTCTAGTGCTCTCATTATCTGCCGCATTCTTTTACCTCTCCTTTTATAAGGGAAATGGCATGTGGGATTATGGGAAGAATAGAAGACAAACATTCAGATGCACCCTTTGGTGAACCAGGAAGGTTTATGATTAAAGCCCTTCCTCTTATTCCAGCCTTTGCCCTTGAAAGCATAGAATTTGGTGTATGCTTTATCCCAGCGCTCCTCATTGCCTCTGGAATGCCAGGTATTTCCCGATCAAGTATAGATGCGGTTGCCTCTGGTGTTATATCGGAAGGAGAAAGGCCTGTTCCCCCATTTGTAAGGATAAGCTCACAAGACAAAGACATCTCATTTAATGCAGACCTTATATCTCCATATTTATCGGGAACAAGCCTATATTCAAAATCAGAGATTCCCAAAACCTCCTTTATGGCATCCTTTGTTTTATCCTCCCTCTCCCCCCTTGCACACTTATCGCTAATTGTAAGAATTCCCACCTTCATTTCTGCCTTATCATTCCTGGAATAAACTCCCTTTTTTTTATCTTCTTTCCTCCTTCCTCAACAAAAAATATTCTCTCCTTTCCAATTATCTCAAATTTTTTAGAAGAAAGGGCTTTTGCTTCCTTGTCAAGACCAATGATTTTTTCCAGTCTCTCCTCTTCCCAAAAATCGCCAAGGTAGAGGTCGTAGATAACAACGCCTGTCTCAAAGAGAAACCTGTTGTATTCCTCACCCTTTTTATACTCCAATGCTTTTTCTTGAATTACCCCTTTTTCTGCCTTAATATCGCCCTTTATAATCCACCTTGTTATTCCTTTATCATATATTTTTCCCGTTAATCTCTTTTCCTTCCCGGCGATATCCTGATACCATTTTTGAGAGGCTAAAATGGGAATCCATGCCTTTTTTTGCTCGGCACATCCAACTAAAAAGAGTCCAAGAAGAAATATCCTCATAAAAAAATTATAACTGAACTTTGGCAAATTTGTAAACCTTTAAATGTGGAACTTAAGAAAATTTATGGCTCTTCACGGAATAGTACGTGTTTAGCTAAAGCTAAACAATTGCAAATTGTAAATTGCAAATTGAGAGAGTGATGAATTTTTATGATATTATTTTTTACCTCTTTAAATTTACAATTTAAAATTTGCAATTTAAAATTTACTGTTG
>JBFLYE010000171.1 GCA_040756715.1 bacterium | reverse complement strand
TGAAACATCTCTTTATACTTACCAATTATCAAGCTCTCTGGAGCATCAAATTGTATCCTTTGGAGAAGCTCAGAAATCATCTGTTCTTTAAGGCTTTCTTTTTCCCTTTCTTCCTCTATCTTTGTAAGATTATCCTTTATCCTTGCCTTTAGTTCCTTTAAATTTTTAAAATCTCCAACCTTTTTTGCAAAATCATCATCAAGCTTTGGCAAGATCCTTTCCTTTACACCCAATACATTTACTTTAAACTTCACATTTTTCCCGGCAAGCCTTTCATCATTTGTATCTTCTGGCATCTCTACCCCAAATTCCTTTTCATCCCCTTTACAAAGATTAAGAAGCTCGTTTTCAAGCTTTTTAGGAAAAACAGATGCTCCTACCTCTATATAAAGACCAGAATGTTCTATGGGCTTTCCAGATGGAGGGTAAGAAATAAGATCAACCACAGCTATATCACCCTTTTTTATCTTGCCATCTTTCTCCCTTAGCTCTCCCTTTTCTTTCCTAAGCATCTCTAAATGTTTTTCTATTTCTCTCTCATCTATCTTTATCTTCTTATAAGAAAGCTTAATATCATTATAATTTGGAATCTCAAAGCTTGGCATAACCTCCATCCTTATCTTGAAAGAAAGGGGATTTTCCTTTTTAAAATTAACCTCAGCTAGGAAAGGACCGGTTAAGGGTTCTATCTTCTGATTATCTAAGATCTCTTTTGTTGCTTTTGTAATAAGATGGTTTATAGCCCTATCTTCTGCCTCTTTTGAAAACCTTGCCTCAAAGATAGGCCTTGGAATCTTTCCCTTCCTAAACCCAGATGTCTTTGCATACCTTTGTATTCCATCATAAGCATCCTTAAGGCTTCCTTTAACAACATCCCATTCTATAGTTATTTTAAACTCTATTATTGACCCCCCTAAATTTTTCTTTTCAATTTCCATAATTTAAATGTTAATGAGATCCTTCAGTCCTTCGGGTTTTTAAATTATACCATTTTAATCTTTAATTTTGCATTATTTTAATTGCTTGTGCCTCTATTTTTCCCTTATAAAGCCTTATATTTATCCGATCATTTTCGGCTACATCCTGGGCATCCTTTATTACCTTTCCACCCTTGTATGTAATGCTATAACCCCTTTTCAATATCGCCTCGGGAGAAAGCGATGTTATAACCTCTAATCTTGCAAGCCTTATCTTAAAAGATGAAAGAATGGTTGAGATAGCCCTTTCTATGCCTTGTGATAGCTCATCAATCTCCTGCCTTTTTTGTTCTATTCTAAAGAATGGCTTTTTAAATGGATAGGATGAGGATATATTTTCTATTTTCATCCTCTGTTTGAATGTAATATTTCCCATTGCCCTAATTAAACCCTCCCTTGAGCGTTTCGTTCTTTCTTCAATACTTTCCCTTATTTTCTTAAGAATCTCGCCTGCTTGTGTTGGGGTTGCTGCCCTTAGATCAGCCACCATATCAGATATGGTAAGGTCTGTCTCATGACCAACCGCAGAGATAATGGGAATTTCTGATGCAAATATTGCCCTTGCCACAATTTCTTCATTGAATGGCCATAAATCCTCTAATGAGCCACCTCCCCTTCCCACAATTAGGACATCTGGCTTTTCTTCTAATTTATTCATATAAAATATTGCCGAGGCAATTTCAGATGCTGCCTCATCCCCTTGAACCTTTACACCCTTTATCAATATCTCTATATCGGGAAGGGTCTTTAAAAGGTCTTTAATTGCTGCACCGGTTAAGGATGTAATAATTCCAATCCTCTCTGGTAAAAATGGAATGGGCTTTTTATGAGCTGCCTCAAATAACCCCTCTTTCTTAAGCCTTTCTTTTAATTCTTCGAATTGCCGCCAAAGGAGACCCTTTCCAACCGGCTCAATAAAGGAGACAATTATCTGATATGTTCCCCTCTTTGTATAAACGCTTATTTCTCCATAAACATTTACATTCTCACCATCCTTTGGAATCTTTAAGCCCTTTTTAAATACAACGCACAAAATCTGGGAAAGGTCATCCTTTAGTGTAAAATATGTATAGCCAGAGCTTGCTGTTTTTATATTTGACACCTCACCAGACACCCAAACAGATGGAAAGGAGCTTTCCAATATAAGCTTTATCTGGGTGGTTAGTTCATATACACTAAAAATTTTTCTTTCATCCATAGTAGTAAAATTATACCAAAAAACAATGAGTTTTTAAAAATTAAAAAACCTGACTAGATACAATTAGCTTAATCTTTGGTAAAATAATACACAATTTTCTAAGAAGCAAGAAAAACAAAGAAAAGGGAAGAGAATGGCAAAATTAATTATTCAACAAAAAGTAAAAAAAATCTTTGACAAAATTTTCTTATTTATTGTAAATTATAAAATTATGAAAAAGGGAGGTGATAAAAAAATTTATAGTATCTTCCA
>JBFLYE010000170.1 GCA_040756715.1 bacterium | reverse complement strand
TCATTTGCCTTAAGAGAGGAGAGATAGATAAGGCGAAAGATAAGGGCAACAAGAAGAAGCAAGGAAACAATGATTATCTCTTTTTTATCTTGGATAAACCCCTGCCTCGATTTCTTCTTTTTCATAACCCCATTATATCTCGCGGTTTCTTAAAAAGGCAAGTTTAAAATAAGGGAGGCTTTAAAAGGGCTTAAAATGGATAATGTAAGGGTTATTACAGCAAATCTTTTCTCTTTGAAGCTAAAGGATTCCTTTGACATTATCTTTCTTGGCCCTCTATATAGAGATTTCCTTCAAGCCCGATATTTTTCTTCAAGGAGATTTACATAATCCATAACACCATCCTCAAGGCTCGTTAATTCTTTGCTATATCCTGATTTCCTTATCTTTGAGATAGGACCTTCTGTCCAATACTGGTAATTTTCTCTTATTTTCTGTGGCATATCAATATACTCAATACTTGGCTTTTTTCCCAATGCCCTGAATAGGGCAAAGGCAAGGCAATTCCATGTCCTTGACTTTCCTGTGGCAATATTAAATATGCCATTTATCTTTGGATTTTCAAGGAAGAATAGGGTCATAAAAACAGCATCCTTAATATAGATAAAATCCCTCTTCTGCTCACCGTCTTTGTATTCTTCCCTATATGACTTAAAAAGAAAAACCCTCCCCTTTTCCTTTATTTCATAATATCCCTTTAATACCTTGCTCCTCATATGACCTTTATGATATTCACCTTCTCCATAAACATTAAAATATTTAAGCCCAACAATCTTATCCAACAGCCCATTTTCTAATGCCCATAGGTCAAATAAATGCTTTGAATAGCCATATAGATTTAATGGCTTAAGGTTTTTAATGTTGTCCTCGCTATCCGAAAATCCATTTTTTCCATCGCCATAGGTAGCAGCTGATGAGGCATATATAAATCTTATATTATTTTCCATAGAAAATCTTGCTAAAGTCTTTGTCCATTCAAAATTATTTTTAATGAGCAAATCCCTATCAGTGCAGGTTGTATCAGATATTGCACCAAGGTGGATTATACAAGAGGGATTAAAGCTTTTTAGGTTTTTAATAAATTCATCCTTGTCAATATAGGAAGAAAATATAAGCCCTTCTAAATTTTTACGAGACCTATTTTCTCTCTTATCAACCACAATAATATTCCTCTCTTTTCTTCTGTTTAACTCAGAAATTATAGAGCTTCCAATAAACCCTGCACCACCTGTTATAACAATCATTTTAGAATTTTACCAACCAATTGATTTCCCTGTCATCCATTTTATTATGGATAGGGTTTATATCTTTGATACAACATTAAGGGATGGTGAGCAATCCCTTAGGTGCCTCAATGAATGTATCAGAGAAATTAGCCCTGGCAAAACAGCTTGCCAAGCTTGGGGTTGATATCATTGAAGCAGGATTTGCCATAGCTTCAGAGGGTGATTTTGAGGCAATGTATGTATTTAGCTAACCATGGATGATCAGTTACCCCCTCTTCTATCTTTGGCTCTTTAGCATAATAAGGAAGCTCAACATATATAAGGAGCTAAACACATACTATCTTTCTTTATAATTATTATTTCATCAGGGTTTGGAATTCGGGAAAAAGGGTAAAATTTTATATTTATCCTTTCTATCCCGAATTCCAAGTTTTATTTTTCGCAATTTTAATACATATCTCCCATTCCGCCACCGGGTGGCATAGGAGGCATCTTTTCCTTTTCTGGAATCTCTGTGACAAGGCATTCTGTGGTTAGAAGAAGGCCTGAAACGGATACGGCATTCTGCAAGGCAACCCTAGTAACCTTTGCCGGGTCAATAATGCCTGCAGAGATTAGGTCACAATATTCATTCTTTGAGGCATCAAAGCCTATATTCCCTCCCTTTTCCCTTATTCTCTCTACCACAATTGAGCCCTCTAGCCCTGTATTCTCAACAATCTGCCTTAGTGGCTCCTCTAATGCCCTTTTAACAATATCTGCTCCAATCTTTTCATCACCAGGAAGGGAAAGCTTCTCTACCTCTGCCTGTCCCTTTAATAATGTAATGCCACCACCAGGGATAACACCCTCCTCAACAGCTGCCCTTGTGGCATGCAGGGCATCCTCAACCCTTGCCTTCTTTTCCTTCATCTCTGTCTCGGTAGCTGCACCAACATTTATAACTGCAACACCACCGGCAAGCTTTGCTAGCCTTTCTTGGAGCTTTTCTTTGTCATAGTCTGATTTTGTCTCCTCAATCTGAAGCTTTATTTGGGAAATCCTTGCCTTTATATCAGATGATTTGCCAGAGCCTTCAATAATTGTTGTATTCTCCTTGTCAACAATTACCCTCTTTGCCTTTCCCAGGTCATCAAGCTTTATATTCTCAAGCTTTATCCCAAGCTCCTCGGCAATCATCTTGCCACCGGTAAGGATGGCAATATCCTCAAGCATTGCCTTCCTTCTGTCACCAAATCCAGGGGCTTTTACCGCACAGCATTTGAGAATTCCCCTTATTTTATTAACCACCAAGGTTGCCAATGCCTCTCCTTCAACATCCTCGGCAATTATTAAGAATGATTTTCCAGCCTGGACAATCTTCTCTAATATAGGAAGAAGGTCTTTCATTACAGAGAGCTTCTTCTCATAGATTAGGATGTATGGCTCTTCTAAGAGGGTTTCCATCCTATCTGCATCGGTTACAAAGTATGGAGAGAGATAGCCCCTATCAAATTGCATACCCTCAACCACATCCAATGTTGTCTCTATGGTTTTTGCTTCTTCTACTGTGATTACCCCATCCTTTCCAACCTTCTCCATTGCATCGGCGATCAAATTTCCAATGGTTGTATCCATATGGGCAGATATGGTGGCAACCTGTGCCATCTGAGCCTTTTCTGTAACAGACTTTGCCTCCTTCTTAAGCATAGAAACCACCGCATCAGCTGCCTTCTCAATCCCCCTCTTTAGGGCAATGGGATTTGCACCTGCGGCAATATTCTTTACACCCTCATTGAATATTGCCTGGGCAAGGACAGTGGCTGTAGTTGTTCCGTCTCCTGCCACATCTGATGTCTTTGATGCAACCTCTTTGACAAGCTGGGCTCCCATATTCTGGAAGGGCTCCTTTAGCTCTACCTCCTTTGCCACGGTTACACCATCGCAGGTTATGGTTGGTGAGCCAAATTTCTTGTCTAAGACAACATTCCTCCCCCTTGGACCTAAGGTTACCTTAACCGCATCGGCTAAGGTATTTACGCCCTTTTGAATCTCTTTTCTTGCTTCTTCATTAAAGCTTAATTGTTTTGCCATAATTTATCTACCTCCTTTTATTCAATTATTCCGAGGACATCATCCTCTCTCATAATAAGATAGTTATCCTCATCTATCTTTATCTCTGTTCCCGAATACTTGCCAAATAGAACCTTATCCCCTACTTTTACCTCAAGTGGGACAATTGTTCCATCCTCAAGCCTCTTCCCCTTTCCTACAGCCTTGATAATGCCCTCCTGGGGCTTCTCCTTTGCTGTATC
>JBFLYE010000169.1 GCA_040756715.1 bacterium | reverse complement strand
AGAATTCAAAATTTCTTAAAAGGTGGATGAATTTTTAAACAGATAAACACACCCTATCTATTTTTGCACTAAGTGATGGAAGATACTATAAGCATTTCTGGATAAATATGGTGGACAAAGTATTCTCTTTTAAGATATACTTTTAAAAATGAAAAAGGCTCTTTTTCTTATTCCATTTCTTTGCTTTGGGGATGGGGTGATTATTCCAATTCCACCCAGACCAGAGATTAAACCTGTTCCCCTATCCCTTGATTACCACAAGGTTAATGTAAAAATAAAGGGGCAAGCCGCAAGCACAGTGGTTGATCAGGCTTTTATAAATCCCTACAAAGAGGATATTGAGGGAACCTATATCTTTCCCCTACCACAAGGGGCAGGGATTTCCTCCTTTTCTTTATTTCAGGATGGAAAGAAGATAAGTGGAGAGATTTTGGACAAGGAGAAGGCAAGAAAAATCTATGAGGATATTGTCCGAAGGATGAAAGACCCTGGTTTATTAGAATATATTGGAGGGAATTTATTTAAGGCAAGGGTATATCCCATTCCAGCAAAGGGCAAGAAAAGGATTGAGCTTTCCTATGATGAAATTATTAAAGCCGATGAAGGTGTTTGTAAGTATGTCTATCCCCTTGATATTGAAAAATTATCGGAAAACCCGATAAAAGAAATCCTTATAAATGTTGAAATAAAATTAGACATTCCCATTAAAAATGTGTATTCTCCCACCCATAATGTAAAGGTAGAAAGAAAGGATGATTATAATGCAAGGGTAACCTACGAGGAAAGCAACAAAAGGCCCTTCTCTGATTTTATTCTCTATTATACTTTGGATAAAAAGGATATTGGGGTTTCATTGCTTACCCATAAAGGCGATGAGGATGGATTCTTTTTGCTACTTGCCTCACCAAATCAAAAGAGAGAAGAAAGCCTTCCCAAGGATATAACCTTTGTCATTGATACATCGGGAAGTATGTCGGGAAATAAGATAGAGCAGGCAAAATCTTCCTTGTTTTTTTGTATAAATAGCCTTAAGCAAGGGGATAGGTTTAATATTATAAGGTTTAGTTCGGAGGTTGAGCCATTGTTTAAAGAGATAGGGGAAGCAAGCTTAGAAAATAAAGAAAAAGCAAGGGATTTTATAAAAAATATTAAGGCATCGGGTGGCACAAACATAAACGATGCCCTCCTTTCCTCATTTATAAAGCAGGAAAAGAGACCCCATATAATCCTCTTTGTAACCGATGGGCTTCCTACGGTGGGTGAAACCGATATCCAAAAGATAACAAAAAATGTTAAAGAGAAAAATATTGCCTCGCGCATCTTTGTCTTTGGTGTGGGTGATAATGTAAATACAAACCTCCTTGATCTTGTTTCCTCGGAAAACAGGGGAATTTCAACCTACATAAGGGAAGATGAGGATATTGAAGCCCCCATATCAGGGCTTTATAAGAAGATAGAAAACCCTGTTTTATCTGATGTTTCATTATCCTTTGGGGAGGTCTCTGTCTATGATTTATACCCAAAGAAGCTTCCCGACCTTTTCTTTGGCTCGCAAATCATCCTGCTTGGAAGGTATAAGGGCTATGGAAAGGCAACCCTAGTTCTTTCTGGAATGATGAAAGAAAAAAAGGTCTATGAATACAAGGTAAATTTTCCAAAAAAGGAAAAAGATAACGAATTCCTGGCACATCTTTGGGCAACCAGGAAAATTGGCTATTTATTAGACCAGATAAGGCTAAAAGGCGAAAATGAGGAGATAATTGAGGAAATAAAGGCATTAAGCAAGAAATATGGAATAATCACACCTTATACATCATTTCTGGTTATAGAGGAGGAGAAAAGGGTAATCCAAGAGAGGTTCAAGGCTTTAAGTAAGCAGGATGTAGGAAAAGAGGCGGTAAAAGCTGCCGAGAGCATGCTTGCTTTAAAAGAAGAAACTATTGCCAAACCAAGCCATTATAATGTGAAATATATCAAAGGAAGAACATATATCCTAAAGGATGGAAGATGGCAGGATATCGAATATAAAGACCAGCAAACAAAGAAGATAAAATACGAAAGCGATGAATACTTTGCTTTTCTTAATGAAGATGTGGGAAAGATATTTAGCCTAGGCAAAAGGATAATCTTTAGGTATAAAGAAAATTGGTATGAGGTTGTGGAGTGAAGGAGATAAACAATAATGTATAAAAGGGTTCTACTTAAGCTCTCAGGAGAGATTTTGTCAAAGGATATTGGGTACGGAATGAATAGAGAAAAGGCAATCTCTATATCTTATGAGCTAAAGGAAATCAAGGAGCTTGGCGTGGATATTGCCATAAGTATGGGGGGCGGAAACCTCTTTAGGGGAATAGATAAGGATGCACAAGGTATGGAGAGGGCAACGGCTGATTATATAGGAATGCTTGCCACCTTAATGAATTCATTATTTCTTCAGGATTCGTTAGAGGAAATTGGCACACCCTGCAGGGTTCTTTCCAGCCTTGAGATGGAAAAGGTTGCCGAGCCATATATAAGAAGGAGGGCAATAAGGCATCTGGAAAAGGGCCGGATTGTTATATTTGCCTGCGGAACGGGAAATCCATTCTTTTCAACCGATACAGCGGCAGCATTGCGGGCGGCAGAGATAAATGCCGATGTCCTCCTTAAGGCAACAAAGGTTGAGGGTATTTATAGTGGAGATCCCTTAATAGATAAAACATCTAAAAAATATGATGAACTGACCTATATGGATGTTTTAAAGAATGATTTAAAGATAATGGATGCATCTGCTATTTCTCTATGCAGAGAAAATAATCTTCCCCTTATTGTATTTAATATTTTACAAAAGGGGAATATGAAAAGGGCAATATTGGGAGAAAAGATAGGAACAATTGTAAGGAGGTAAAAATGGAAAAGGTGATAAAGGATGCAAGGGAGAAGATGGAGGGGGTGGTTAAATCCTGTAAAGATGAGCTTTCTCACATAAGAACAGGAAGGGCATCCCCTTCTCTTATTGAGCATATCAAGGTAGAGTGTTATGGAAGCTTTCTTCCCATAAACCAGCTGGCAAGCATATCTATCCCAGAGGCAAAGCAGATTGTTATTCAACCCTGGGACAAAGCACAAGAAAAGGCAATTACAAAGGCCATTATGAATGCCAACATTGGATTACATCCAACATCTGATGGTGAAGTAATAAGGCTTATTATTCCTCCCTTAACCGATGAGAGGAGAAAAGAACTGGATAAGATGGTAAAGGCTTTGGCGGAAGAAAAAAGGGTGGCGATAAGGAATATAAGGCATGAGCTAAACCACAAGATTGATGAAAGGAAGAAAAATAAAGAGATGGGAGAGGATGATGCATTTAGGCTAAAAGAGGAAATACAAAAGGAGACAGATGGTTATATAGAAAGGATAGACGAGCTCCTTTTACAGAAGGAAAAGGAAATAAAAGAGACTTAGGATTTAAGTGAAAGATAATACAGCAATTGTTATTGCTGGTCCAACCGGTGTAGGGAAAACAGAAATAGCACACAAGCTTGCTTTAAAATATAATGGCGAAATTATTTGTGCAGATTCTCGGACAATTTACAGATATATGGATATTGCCACCTCAAAGCCGGAAAAATCTTATCGAGAGCAAATTCCTTACCACATTATAGACCTAGTTAATCCTAGTGAGAAATTTAGTGTAGCAGATTTTGTAGCTAAAGGATGTTTAATTTTAGAAAAAATTTTTAAAAAGGGAAAAATTCCATTTGTGGTGGGAGGGTGTGGTTTATATATCAAAAGGCTTATGGATGGAATATTTCTTTCACCATCTTCCTCAGAAGAAATAAGGGAATCCCTGGAAAAGGAAGAAAATCTTTGGGAAAGGCTTAAAAAGATAGACCCAGAGAAAGCAAAGGTAATAAATAAGAATGATAAAAAGAGGCTTATCAGGGCATTGGAGGTTTTTTATTTAACAGGAAAGCCTATCTCTGTTTTACAAAGAGAAACAAAGCCTTTGGAAATAAAATTTATCTGCCTATGTATAGATTGTGAGAGAAAAACCCTTTATGAAAGGATAAATGAGCGGGTAGAGAAAATGATAGAAAAAGGCTTGATTGATGAGACAAAAATGCTCCTTTCCTTAGGATATAGCCCTTCCCTTACCTCTATGAGCGGGATTGGATATAGGGAAATTATAAGGTATCTAAAGGAAGAAATAAGCCTTGCTGAGGCAATTTCTCTAATGAAAAGAAGAACAAGGCAATTTGCAAAAAGGCAGATGACCTGGTTTAGAAATGATAAAAGGTATATCTTCGTAAAGAAAGGGGATATAGAAATGGTTTTAAAAGAATATGGAATCAATTAAAACAAAGATGGAGCTGATCAGGCTATTTCTAAAATATCCCATTAGCTCCATTCCAATAGTTGATGAAAAAAGAAAAATGTTGGGCTTTCTCTCAAAGCAGGATATAATCGCATCCTCTGGGATGAAGGATGACATTAACCTTCCCATTGCCAATGTTATTGAGTATTACCTTAATCCAATTGACAAAGAAAAGGATATCCATTTTCTTAATTTACTCCTCAAAAATTTTAACAAAATAAAGAAGCTTCCCATAATGGATAGCTCTGGGAATATAGTGGATATGTGGGAAAGGTTTGAATTGATTGCAGGATGGGAGGGAGAAGAAAATAAGGAAAAAAAAGGGCTTTATTCTAAGCTATTTAACCACCTTCCTGTGGGTGTTGTGATTACCTCAGAGCTAGGAAAAATTCTCTACCTTAATCCATCTGCCTCATCCATTAGCAATACAAAAGGGAAAAAGATAGGGAGGGATTTTAAAGATGTTTTTAATGTAAAAATAGAACCTCCAGCTTCAAGAAAAAAAGAGGGAAATTTTATATTTGATGCTGGATATATTAAGGAAGACAATAAAGTAGAGGGGGCGATATACATTATTGCATGTGTTTAGTTAAGGGGTCAGGGGATTTGTCCCCATGAGCATTAATGCTTTTTTGAGATGGTTTTTATTATCCTAAAGGTAAGGTATGCTGCACCAAATCCATTGTCTATGTTTACTACACCTATACCTGGAGCACAGGAATTAAGCATAGCAAGTAAAGGAGCTATGCCAGAAAATGATACACCATATCCAATGCTGGTTGGAACAGCAATTACCGGGCAAGAAACAAGGCCACCCACTACAGATGCTAATGCTCCATCCATTCCAGCCACCACAATGATGCAAATTGCCTTCTCAAGCTTTTCCTTTTCTTTGAATAGCCTGTGTATCCCAGCCACACCAACATCATAGCTTTTAAAAACCTCAATATCCATTATCTCCAATGTAGTTGCTGCCTCCTCTGCTACAGGTATATCCGATGTTCCACCGGTTAAAACAAGCACAGGACCAGCTAATTTATCGGCTTTTTTCCTCCTTATGGTAATACATTTAGCATTTTCGTGCCATATTGCATTATTTTCAATTTCTTTTATTCCAAGATAAACATCGCAATTTGTTCTTGTAATAAGGATATTTCCCGGGCTTTTTAAAGCCTCCTTAACAATATTTAAAATATCCTCCTTTTTCTTACCCAAGCCAAGGATTACCTCAGGAAAACCCTGCCTTATTAGCCTATCTCTGTCAAACTTGAAATGCTCTTTATTATCCATCCCCCAATATCTTCTTTATATCCTCTGCCTCAAGGATTTCTTTTTCAATTAAAGCATCAGAAAATACAGCCATACCTTACTGGAATCATTTACACACCCTTTCCTAAGAATCTATAGCCTTAAGAATAGCTACATACTTATAAGGGGTTATCGCTACTTCCTTTAAAATCTGAAACCCTGATTTTTTATAAAGCCTTCGCAATTCCCCTCGAGTTCTCCCATATCCATGAAATTTGCCAATGTAATGGTTTTTACTTCTTAATAAATTGAAACATTTTAATGCCATCCATTTGAGCATCTCTTTTAAAGAAACATACCCGCTATGAAAATCAATTATTCGTTTTACCCCCCCTCTCTCAAAGCAGAAAACTGAATAACAAAGTCATCATCATTCATAACATATGCAGAGCCAAAGAAAACAGCAAGATCACATTCTATCCCAAGAGTTTCTTTGAAAACCAAATAATTATCCTTGAAAAAATCATACTGAATTGCAAGTATCTCTGGAAAAAATTCCTGCGCCTTTTTAATAAAATAAGAATCAAAATCGGCAGCAATTACTTTCCTGTTGGGAAGAGCACACTTTAACAAATACTCCATCCAACATGAACCGGCACCCAAGGAGAGAATATTTTGAAATCCTTCATCATAAATATATTTGATCAAAAAAGATAGCGATACTAATTTTGTATGATCGCATTTCAAATACTTACGCAAAAGATTCTCCTTAGAGGCAAAATCCTCAGCGAATTCTTTTTCAATAATCTACGCATGTTCTTCCGCGCTAAACTGTCCTCTCTGGTTATCGATTTCTTTTAATAAAGTTTCATTATGAGATTTAGTAAATAATTTAATTTTCATTGGATATTTCTTCCCTTTTTAAAATACTATTTTTCAGCGAATTTTCTTCAAACAATAGTATATTGATTACATTTTTTATTTCCCTTTTTGCCTATAACTAACATATATCTACCCGAATCTGGATAAATTGGGCCAAGTTGCACTTCTATTTCAAAGATTTTCTTTCTATTTTCTTCATTTAATTTTGATGGTTGGATAAATAATGATTGAGGATCTCCTTCTATCCCTGATATCAAGCCTATTCCATAAATGCTTAACTCTTTCATACCCAATGCACATAACATCTCCTTTATTTCTTCTTTGGTGAACCAATTGAAAAACCAGTGAAGCTTATTTCCGTCCCTATTCTTTGAAATATAAAGGGCTTTCTCAATATTATTATTCTTTATGTAATAAAGCACATTATATAGCTTTGGCCTCACACCAAGAGCTAGTATTCCACCTGGTTTAAGCGTCCTCACCAGATTCCTTATTATTTCTTCATATTGGGGCAGCATATAAACCACCTCTGTGCATATTACACAATCAAATTGATTTTCTAATGATTCCTTAAGGTAATGTAGAATATCGTCAATGATGAATTCAATTTTAACCCCTGCCTTGTTAGCGTATTTTTTCCCTTGCTCAATTGCTTTTTCTGTAAGATCAACCCCGGTTACTATATGTCCATCCTTTGCCAATGGAATTGATAGTCTTCCCTGTCCGCAACCAGCATCTAGTATCTTCAATCCCTTATCTCCAATAGCATCCTTGATTATTTTAAGATAAATACTAGCAAAGAAATCTTCATCTGGAGCCGAATACATATCATAAGCACTAGCTACTAACCTTATTTCCTTATGATGCATCTTATATGGCAGAATATACCTTATAAGGCGATGTATAATTTTAATAATTAGTTTAAGCAAAGAAAGCCTCCATAGTTTTATCATTTACTGGATTGAAATATTTTTTCAATAATTCTTTCCCTTTTTCCATTAGCTCATTTCTTTCATCTTCACCCAGATTTAAGGCTTCTTCAACCTGATTTCTAATCTCTTCGCTATCATATGCCGGCTCTTTTATCTCCTGAAGCCAATCCAAGGGGTCTATATTCAGATTTTTTTCCGAACCAATTCTAACTATAGGAATACCTGAAACCGCAAGATCAAGGGCAGAAGAAGAAACAGCAACAATACCAACACTTACAGATGGCAAGAGTTTTGATATTTCTTCTTTAACAATAATATAGTTCTCTGGTAAATGATACTTGGAAATGATCGCTTTTATTTTTTTTTCACTCATAAAAGGATGGGGTTTTAGCCATATTTCAATATTATCTATATTTCTTAAGGCAGCAGAGACCTTCAGGCATATTTCAAGGGAATCTGCACGAGTTATAGGCAAAGGTAGAAGAACAATGTGCTTTTCCGGTTTATCTTCTTTTTTTGCTTCTTTCTTATCAATAATGGATTTCCATAGATATTGGTATCGGATAGCTGGGCCACTTACAAGTATTTCCTGAGGATACCCTTCACGAAGCAATATTTCCCTAAAAAATTCACCACTTAAGACAATTTTGTCAGGAAGGGGAATATAATTGGCTTCTTTTTTTGAAATAAAAGAACATAGGAGGTTCGGAGACAATGGAAAATGCATATAACCAATCCTTTTTGCATGGGGATAATATTTTTTCATTCCAGCCTGAAATGACCTTTCCTGAATCATATATTCAAAGGTGTCAATAAAAATATCTATGGGAATATTTTTTCTTGCGATTTCTTTGACAAAGAAATAGTTCATAGAAGAATTACAATCCAAATTTGAAAGCTTAGCTTCCCATAATAATTCTGAGATATCCAGACCTAATAATTCTACATTATTAAATTTGAACATAATCTGACTAAATACTACCTTCACAGCATTAAAATAATCAATCATTCTAAAGAAGTATTCTTTAGGAACATAGAACTTGTCTTTTGAAGTGTTCTTTAACATAAACCTTAAAGCTTCTTTGTATGATCGTTTTATATTGTATATCTCGGGAATAATTATAACCTGATACCCTTTGCTTATAGCCATTTCAGAAAGATCTCCAAAATAACGATGCTTTATTGCATTTCCCTCAAAACACCCTTCGTCATACCATGAATGTAGCACTAGAGTTTTTTTGCCCTCCTTCTTATCTGGCAGAGGTAAAGATTGCTGTTTAGCAATAATTGATCGTTTAATATTCTCAAAGAGAAAGAATAAAGCACATTTTAAGACCTCTACGAATAATCTTTTAATGGTGATTATACAATAAGAAGGTTTATTTCCTATCCAGTTAATTCTACAACCATCCTTTCCAAGCTCTTTGGCTATTAAATTATTTAAAACCGAACTTAATGAGATAATAAGAATATTTCCCTCCTTGTTGGCAACTATATCTTTTAAGAGAAAGAAATAGCATATTTTCAAAAATAAAGAGCTAACAAGGGGATTTTTTTCAGAGATCCTAGAACACCACCAGGTAAGAGAGTCGTATTTTTCTCCCAGGTCTCCGATAAGATCAATAAAAGGCCTTCTAAGTTTTTTTGCGACTGATTGCAAGGACCTGCCCATACCTATTTTTTTCACGGATTTTGGAATAATAGAGCAATAATGAAGATGAGTTTCATAATTGGAGCCCAAATATATCCACCAATCTATTTTTTTGTCAGCAATTATCCTTATCAGTTTTTTGTCAGATATCCTATCATCAGCTAGAAAGATATTTGCTTTCATTTATCCTTATTCATACTCTCCAATAACACTACAGGGCATACTATCCACACCCTCAAGCATCAAGGGAACTACATATACCTTAAGCAATTTGCCATTATTGAATGAGAGGTCCATATCTTCTATGAGGAGCATAGGACATCCAGGATAACCCTGTTCGGCAAGCAATATCTGATGTGTCCTTCGTCCCTCCTCCCTATGTTGAAAGGAAGAAACCGAGATTGAATCAATGCCTATAGCTTTTATGTGTGGATGTTTTCTGCGAAGCCATTCTGCCGATAAAGAAGATATACCAGGATTATTCAGCCGATAAATATCAGATTGACGGAATTTAAAAAATCCCGTACGGATCATAAGAAGGTCGCAATCAAGAATGCCTTTTAGCTCTTCTGGTTTAACTATAGTATCTTCCATCACTTAGTGCAAAAATAGATAGTGTGTGTTTATCTGTTTAAAAATTCATCCACCTTTTAAGAAATTTTGAATTCTAAATTTTGAATTTTGAATTGAAGGTTTAAGTTTTATA
>JBFLYE010000168.1 GCA_040756715.1 bacterium | reverse complement strand
AGCCCATACAAAACAACCAATTGCTCAAAGTGTGGCTTGTTATTTGGCATATGGAAACTAGCCCATAAGAAAGACAAGAAATGCCTGTTTGAAGAAGGAGTGAATTTTGAATTGTTCTTTTGAATTTTGAATTTCTTTTGATAGGGATAACAATAAGATGAACAGATTTTAAAGGAGCTAAACACATACCAAATTTACAATTATCTGCTTTCTCACTATTATTCCCATATTTTATAAAAAGGGGGATAAAATTTATCTTTTTTATTATACAGGTTATTATTCTCCTCCTTGTCGCATCTTAGGATATTACTTGTTAACTAACCATAGGTTAAGTGGTTACTTTTTTAAGTTTATGACGGACAAATTCTATTATGCCAGGAAGGATAGAGATAAAGATAATGACAAAAATAACTATGCTAAAATGCCTTTTGACTAAGGGAATGTTGCCAAAATAAAAGCCACCGTATAAGAAAATTAAAATCCACATTATACCCCCAAAGATATTGTAGGCAATAAATTTTCTATAGCTCATTGTGCCAATGCCCGCGACAAATGGTGCGAATGTCCGAATAATTGGGATAAATCGGGCAAGGATAATCGTTTTCCCTCCATATTTTTCATAAAATCTATGTGTGCGTTCAAGGTGCTTCTTGTTGAGCAAACGCACATTTTCGTAATGAAATACTTTAGGTCCTACAAAATATCCAATCCAGTAATTTACTGTGTCTCCTCCTATAGCGGCAAGGCTAAGCAATATGAATAGGTAATGTATATTTAATGCATTTCCTGCTATAAGTGTCCCTGAGGCGAAAATTAAAGAATCCCCAGGAAAAAATGGGGTTACCACAAGACCTGTTTCACAAAAAATTATAAGAAAAAGGATTAAATATGTCCATAGACCATAATTTTCAATAACCAGAGAAAGGTGTTTGTCTAAATTAAGAAGGATATCAACGAAATCTTTAATAATGTTTAATTCCATAAAAAAATTTTATCAACCCTTCTTAGATTAAGTCAATGAAAATAGAAAGGGGGGATATAGAACATTAGAGCAGCTAAACCAATGCTTGCAAGAAAACGAATAATAAACGTAGACTACTTAAAATTATAGTATCTTCCATCACTTACTGCAAAAATAGATAGGGTGTGTTTATTTAAGAAATTTTGAATTCTAAATTTTGAATTTTGAATTAAAGGTTTAAGTTTTATAAAATTTTTCCCCTTTTAATTCAAAATTCAACATTCAAAATTCATAATTTTATAAAGCGTTGGGGAATTAACTATATTTTGTGAAAACTTAGGTGGGATGTTATACTATATTTATAGGGCAGAACTTAAAAATGAGAAGGGAATCGATTGAGGTAAAGATTGGGAATATTAAAATTGGTGGGGAAAATCCCATTGCCATCCAATCAATGACAAAGACAAGCACAAAAGAGATAGAAAAGACGATGAAGCAAATCCACGAGCTTACAGAGGCAGGTTGTGAAATGGTGCGAATTGCCCTTCCTTCCCTTGCTTGTGCAAGGTTGCTTGGAAAGATAAAGGAAAAATCAAAGATTCCTATTATTGCAGATATTCATTTTAATTACAAGATTGCCCTTTGTGCTATAGAGCAGGGTGCGGATAAGATAAGGCTTAACCCGGGAAATATAAGGGATAAAGAAAAGATAAAGGAGATTGTCCAAAAGGCATCCCTGGCAAAAATTCCCATTAGAGTGGGAGCAAATTCAGGCTCTCTTCCTTCGGGAGAAACCCTGGTTAGTGCAGCGATAAAGGAGATAAAAATCCTTGAAGCTGAAGGGTTTTATGACATTGTTGTTTCTCTAAAGGGTGTGGATATTTATGAAACTATTTCTGCATATAGAGAGATGGCAAAGCTGGTTAAATACCCATTCCATATTGGAATAACCGAGGCAGGGCCATTATTTTCTGGCTCAATCACCTCAAGCATTGGTTGTGGAATTTTGCTCTTTGAAGGTTTGGGAGATACCATAAGGGTTTCCTTGACAGGCTCGCCAATAGATGAGGTAAGGGTTGCAAAGCAAATTCTTCAGGCTTTAGATTTAAGATCATTTGGCCCTAAGATAATCTCCTGTCCGACTTGTGGAAGGTGTAAAGTAGACCTCTTTTCCATTACAAAACAAATAGAGGAAAAAATATCAAATATAAAGGGTCTTTCTGGGAAAAGGATAGCCATTATGGGATGCAACGTAAATGGCCCAGGTGAGGCAAAGAAGGCAGATTATGGACTTGTTGCAGGAGAAAAATTCCTTATCTTTAAAAATGGAGAGATAATAAAAAGGGTATCCAAAAATGTAGCGGATGTATTTTTGGAGGAAATTATAAGTGTTTAGGCTATTCGCTTTGGGAATAATTTTGTTTATTTCTTCATATACTTAATGAACCTTTTATGTATTTTTATATCCAATGGCATATTACCGACAGGTGTAATCTCCGCTGTCTCCATTGCTATCAAGAACAATTTACTACCCAAAATGAATTGCCTTTTTCAAAATTAAAGCTTATCTCTCGTAATTTAATCTCTACTTCAAAGCTTTGGAATAAAAAACTCAAAATTGCCTTAACCGGCGGAGAACCCCTGCTTAAAGGCGAATTATGGAAGCTTGTAGATTATCTTCTTCATTCTAATGTCAGCCTTAGCTTGATTAGTAATGGTCTTTTGGTAAATAAATATCTCCCAGAGATTAAGCAGAGTGGGTTAGATGAGTTTTATATTTCCTTAGATGGAATTACAGAAGAAACCAATGATGCTATACGAGGAAAAGACTCATTTAAAAAGGCAATAGAAGGGATTAGCCAATTAAAGTCTCATGGTTTTTCGGTGGTGATTATGTTCACCCTCCTTAAGCGTAATTTCCAAGAGGCAATGAGATTATTTGACTTTGCTAAAGAGCTAAAGGTAGATGGCTATATCATTGAGCGATTTTTCCCTTTAGGCCAAGGAAAGAAGATTGCTGATGAGGTAGTTTCCGGAAAGGAAATAGATAGCCTCTATCAACATATCTTTAAGCAGGTTAGGGAGGTATATCTAGCCGAGGAGATGATCAAATATCGGGCAATTCAGATAAGATTTGACCGCAAAGCTAAAATTTATGGGGCAGAATGTATTGTGGGAAGAGATGGCTTAGCAATCCTTCCTGATGCTACTGTCCTACCCTGCCGAAGGTTTTTCTTTCCGATTGGTAATCTTTTAGAAAAGCCTTTAAATGAAATTTGGAAAGGCTCAAAGGTATTGAAAAAGATTATAGAAAAAAAGAACCTTAAAGGAAAATGCAATGAAAATAAATGTCCGATTTCTGATTGCTACGGTTGTCGGGCAATGACTTTAGCAATAAGTAGTGATTATTTAGGAGAAGACCCCCATTGTTGGGTTTACAAATAAATTCAAAACTTCTAAACTTAAGAACTTCAGAACTTATAATTCCTTCTTCCTTAAAGCTTTATTTTTATACCCATAGATACAAGTAGTTTTTTCCCTGGATAATCTTCTCTTTCCTTGTATTGGCTGTTAAAAAGGTTTTCTAGATTAAAGAATGCCCCAAATTCATCGGATATTTTCTTTTCTCCTTTTATATTGAAAACAAGGCAAGAATCTATATTTCCATTATCTGTCTTTTGAGAGCCTCTAAAGGAAATATAAGGGCTTATCAAAAGGTCTTTGTCTCTGTATCTTAAAATAAGCTCTCCCTCAAATTGAGGTGTATAATTTATCTCCTTTGATAAACCCATTAAAATAGCCGAAAATTCTCCCTCTATCTTCTTTGTCAATGAGTAGTTAATATTTCCTTTAATTCCACAACTAAACAAAGAGGCAAGATTCCTTGGTTCATAAAGGCCATCTGCTTTCTTATGCCATTCTATAGCCCCATTTTTATTTTCAAGGAATAGGGAATTTTTAAGACAAAGGCTTTTTCTTTTTAGCTCTATACCTCCTTCAAGTCTAAACACCCTTTCTGGCTCAAGGCTTGTTGATATTGTAGAATATGGAGATTGAAAATAAAGCTTGGAAAAGCTTGAATTATTTAGGAAATTTTTAAGTGAAAGATTAAAGATAATATCTTTTATCTTTGATTTAAGAGAAATATCAAGTTCTGGTTGAAATATTGTCCTTTTATTCTTGAAAATAGAGAATCCAGCAG
>JBFLYE010000167.1 GCA_040756715.1 bacterium | reverse complement strand
AGTTACCCTCCTTTTAGAGAGATTTAAAGGGTTATAATACTCATTCAGGTGCAACATTTTCAAGAGATTATATTTGCACCATATTCCGTGAAGAGCCGTCAAATATCGATCCCGGTCTCCTACACAGGAGCCTGAAATGTGGCTTAAAGCCGCCTAAGCACAATCTTTAAGAGATGAGCGTTTTATTTAATTAAATTATACTATGGGGAGTTAACCAGAAGATTACCGTAAAATTATCTTTTGGTAATGTTTGAAGAGGAGGAAGGAAGAGCCGCAGGAAGGGTGACAACAAATGTGCTTCCCACATCTGATTGGCTGGTGACGCTTATATCTCCCTGGTGAGCTTGGACAATCGCCTTTACCAAACTTAAGCCCAGTCCAACCCCTTCCTGGGCTCGGCTCTTGTCGCCTCTATAGAAGCGCTTGAATATATGAGGGAGATTGTCTTTAGAGATTCCGATACCTGTATCTTTGACCGTAATGACAATATGACCATTATCCTGTTCAGCCGAAATTTTGACCTTTCCTTGAGCAGGGGTATATTTCAATGCATTATCAATAAGATTGGAGATCAGGCGTTGGATACTTTGGAGGTCTGCCTGGATGATAAGCCTACCAGAAACATTGAAAGTAAAAGAAATATTTTTCTTTTCAGCCACTGGTTCAAAAAGCTCATAAGCCTCTTGGATAACTTTGGCCACATCCACATCTTCTAACTTCAGTCTTTCTGCTCCTGCCTCGGTTTCTGCGATAAGTATCATCGTATTCAGCATTTCAAGCATTCTATCGCATTGTTCAATTACTTCAACTGCCATATTTGCATACTCTTCGGTTGAGGAAGGAGTGGTCAGGGTGACTTCCGCGATACCCCGTATACTGGTAATTGGGCTTTTCAGGTCATGGGCGAGATCATCCCCCATCTGCTTTATGCCGGTAACCAACGCCTGGATACGCTCCAACATATTATTAAAAGTAATTGCCAGCCGTTCTATTTCATCACCCCTTGCCTTTACAGGAACCCGGCGAGTGAGTGTTCCACCGCTTGCAATATCAAGGGCGGTTTCTGTAACCTCTTCAACCCCTTTCATTGCCCGCCTGGCCATAAAGTGCCCAACCACACCAACAAGGATCATAATGAAGCCAACTGCCGAGAAAAATACATCTCGTAATATTTTCAGGAATTCTGCCTCTTCTTCAATAGACTTGCCAATCTGTAAAATTCTCCTCCCTCCTATGATTCCATAAATAATGCGTACTTCATACTCACGGAGAGGAGAGGAGAATCTTTCAAAGACATAATCTTGCCCCCTTCTTATTTTCTGTAAGGCATTGGTAGTTGGGCCTAAATCTTTCCAATACGACATATCGGTTGAGGCAATCACTTTCCCTTCAGGGTTTAAGATACGAAAGAATTCTTTATCCATTGTCTCGTATCCTCCCTCAAGTGCTAATGCATGTTTGGTCTTATCCATACCTCCCTCTGCATAAATCTGCGAAAACTTCTCTATCTCTCCCATAAGGTCTTTATCAAAACGCTTTTGAATAATCTTTGAGGTGGCAAGATAGAATATGAAAAAAGCGGTAATGGATGAAAGGATGAATATCATCGCATACCAGAGTGATAATCTAAAGGCGAGGGTATTCTTTAGTTTAAGAAGCCTCTTTAAGAACATAGCTAACCCCTCTTATGGTATTGATCATTTTTTTTGAAAACCCTCGGTCAACTTTATCTCGTAATTTGCTGATTCTTGCTTCAACAACATTCGTTTGAGGATCAAAATTATAGTCCCAGACATGTTCTGTAATCATAGTTTTGGAAACAATTCTTCCTGCATTACGCATTATAGTTAATTCCATAACGCTTTACAAAATGTATGTGTTTAGATAATCTTAAGGAAAACTTTATAAAATTATGAATTTTGAATGTTGAATTTTGAATTAAAAGGGAAAAAATTTTATAAAACTTAAACCTTCAATTCAAAATTCAAAATTTAGAATTCAAAATTTCTTAAAAGGTGGATGAATTTTTAACAGATAAACACAACCCTATCTATTTTTGCACTAAGTAATGGAAGATACTATAAGTATTCAAACAGAGAAAACTCTTTTGGCTGTAGCTCAACCTTCCTTCCTTCCCTAACAACCTCTCGAGTGATTAAGTTCATAGATAGATCTGCGAGAGTAAGAGTGGTTGGCTCTGTAATTCCACTTGCCCTTCTAATGAGGGCTTGAATTCGGGCTAAAAGCTCAGAAAAGGCAAAGGGTTTAGTAAGATAGTCATCACTGCCTGTTTGCAAGCCCTTCACCCGATCATCCACGCTTCTTTTTGCACTTAAGATAAGCACGGGTGTGTTCACCTTGTTCTTTCTCATATTATCAATAAGGGTTAGACCATCCATTTTGGGCAACATCAAATCAATAATAACAGCATCATAGGGTTCATGCAAAGCCAAATGAAGCCCATCTTCGCCCTCTGTAGCATGGTCTGTGGCAAACCCTGCGTTTTGAGCCCCTTTAAGATAAAGGAGGCAATCTTTTTATCATCTTCCACTAATAATATCCGCATACCTTAAAAATCCCTCCCAAAGATTTACAAACAGCCTTTATACTGATAGGAATCTGATCATTTCTTCTCTTCGGTCTGGAGGGCGATTTTTTTAAAGCCAAGGTTTTTTAGAAGGTCAAATACATTAACAAAGGTTTGTAGGCTAATGTATTTATCTGCCCTTATAAATATTGGGCTTTCCCGATTTAGGGAAACCAGGGTATTCTTTAGCTGTGAAAGGGAAACAGGCTTTGAATTAAGATATATCCTTGAAGCTCTATCTATCTCTATAGTTTGGGTTTTTAAGGCTAATTTCTCTTGGGATTTTGTTGCTTTGGGAAGCTCTATAGGCAAAAGACCAGTGGCAATGAATGAGGAGGTAGTAAGGGTGATGGTAAGAAGGACAAGCATCACATCAACCAAAGGAATAACATTGATATAATCAAATTTCTTTCTTTCCATTGTTTGTTTCCCATTGGGCAAGGAGAACCTCTATCTTTCTTAAGAGAAGGTTATAAAAGACAATGGAGGGGATTGCCACCAAAAGCCCAATTGCGGTTGCCTTTAAGGCCAAAGCAAGACCCACCATTATTCCCGAAGTATCCATAAACCCTTTTTTTCCTAAAGAATAAAAGGTAAGCATTATTCCCAGCACTGTTCCCAAAAGCCCAATATAGGGAGCATTTGCTCCAATAATCGCAATGATATGAAGCTTTTTGGTAAGCTCTACCTCAAGTTGTTTTTTCTCGGGGAATTGGGCTATCTTTATATTTCTTAAAACAAGAAACCTTTCAATGGCAATGGCAACAGAGACAATGCTAAGGAATAAAAGCAATCCAATTATTCCATAATCAATTAGAATTTTAAGCCAATCCATTATATTGTCTCCATACCAAAGAGGTGTTTAAAATGGTTATCAAAGGTAAATATTTTTCTTATTTTATTTCGTTTCATTGAAGCAACACTTAAGCAATCGGTAAAAGAGAGCTTTTGATCTTTGTATTTCTCCAATACCTCCAATGCCATTAGCTCATCATCAATATCACTTCGCATTGTTTCAAATGCCTTTGTGGTATATAATATCTTTGCTTTTTCTATGGCAAAAGTGGAAGTAGTCTTTCTAAGTAAAAGGGTAATCGTTTCATCTATGATATGGTTGCTGGTGTATAATTTTGATTTACCAATAATTTTTTTCCATTTTATCAATGCTTTTTTGTGATATTGATCTTTCTCAATATATCGGGCAATAAATGCGCTGGTATCTACAAATATCATTCTGCCTTCTCATAAATGTAATTATCATGCTTTAAGCTTAAATCCCTTTCAATGTTTTTGGAATAGAATTTGTTATCTTTAACAAAGGGATCATTTTTTAGGTTGGAAAAATCTTTTTTTAGCGCTTGCTCAAGGGATGTTCTAATAAATTCTCCTAAGGAAAGACCTAAGCCCCTTGCTTTTAGGTTAGCATCCCATTTAAGCTTTTCAGGTAATAATATGGTTGTTCTATTCATTTCATATACATAAATAACATATACATAACAAAAAATCAAGTATTTTTAAAAATTAACCTTGCATCCACCCAAGAACATAAAGGGAAGCTGCTCAAATGCCTTTTTTTCTGAATAATCATCGCTATAGTAATAATCATAGATATTCTTATGCCCGGTAAGGTTGATAAAGTGGATATACCATTCGCCCCATTTTTGCTTTTTTCTTATGGTAAGGTCGGCTTGAAAATAAGAAGGAAGCCTCTTGCTTTTATATTCCCCCCAGATTGCTTTATAGGTATCACTTCCTTTTATTGCGCCAATCAGGGGTGTACAGGGATTTCCCGAATAATAGGTTGTTTTCATACTTAGCTTCCATTTTTTGGTAAGGTTATAATTTAAAACTAAGGATGCAACATGTGGTCGATCCTGGTCGGTTGGATAGAAAACCTCCTCTTTAACCACAGAATATGTTCCATATTTACCCGGGGCTTCCTCCCGCTTTGCTTGGGAATAGGCATAAGAAAGCCAGCCATCCCATCTTTTTCCCTCCTTTTTCTGGAAGAAAAGCTCAATGCCCCTGCTATAACCCTTACCTTTATTAAGATAATTCTTTTCAGGGTCTGGAAGGATAAGCTTATTTAAATCAGAGTAATATGCCTCTATTTTTACCCTTTTATCATCGCCAATATCCCTTTCATAGCCCAAAATATATTGCCTTGAGCATTGGGATTTTAATTTTGGATTCCCCTCTTTCTCATCAAGATAGTAAGAGTTCATCGGATACTGGGAGTATTCGCCGATTGATTGCTTTATTTTTCCACCTCCTATGGGAAAGCAGATGGAAAACCTTGGCGAGAAAACACCCTCCTTGGTAAAATTGTTATTCTCATACCTTATCCCATAATCAATAATGGGTCCAAAGCCACTATACCTATCCCAAAGGTATAGCCCATAATAATCAGCTCTCCCTTGGTAATGAAATTCCTCTTTGTGCTTTACCTCTGTCCAGGTTCCATTTACCTCCTCTATTATGGGAAAGCTATAGGTATCATCCGCTTTTCCCTTATTTCGGTAAACCATTCCTCCCACATTTATTTCATGACCTTCTTTTTTAATCACAAAATCATTCCTTAAGGCGGTATCTTTAGAATCTAAATCCCCACTAAAGGGATAGTCAGGGGAATAAAACCTGAATCTTCCCTTATCAATTAAGTAGCTTAAGGTAAGCTCATTAGAAAGGCTTGGGCTAAATACCCGCTTGTGATTTAAGGCAAATATATCCTTGGTGTATTTATAAAAGAAGTGTCCTCCCTCATCATCGGGTGAGCCGTATCCCTCCTCCATCTTCATATCCATCCCCTCTCCGGTTCTTACAATACTAAAGGAGAGCTTATCTTTATAGGTTGGCTCATAATAGAGCTTAAGGTATTGGTCATTAAAGTTGGGAAGGGCTCTTCCCTTTTCACCGCCAAACCATTTTACCAGAAGGTCATAGTGTGTCCGGTTTGCCGAAAGATAGTAGGATAATTTATCCTTTTTTATTGGTCCATCCATCTGAAATGCCATTGTGGTGGGAGAAAGCTCTAATTGCCCTCTTCTTTTCTTCTTGCTTCCCTCCTTGTAATAGACATCAATGATTCCACCCAATGCCTGATTTCCCTTTGCCGGATAGCCTCCGGCATAGAAATCAACCTTTTTAATAAGGTCGGTATTAAACATAAGCAGCAGCCCTCCCCATCTGTATGGCCAATAGATAAACACATTGTCTAATAAAAATATTGTCTCCATGGGATAGGTTCCTCGGATGTATAATGCACCCGAGAAAGCACCCGGGGTAACCACACCGGGCAGGGTCTTTAATGTCTCGGACAAATCTGTAAAGAGAGAAACCGAGCTCTTTTCAACCATAGAAGGAGAGACCTCCTCCTTGCTGACAATGGGTTCTTCTTTTACCGGCTTTTTTTCCCTTACAACAAGCTCCTCCCCAGTTACAGTAATGGTTTCAGAAAAAGCCAATAAGGGAAACAAAAGAATACAAAAAAGCCTTTTTATATCGAAACAGGCATAATAAAGCCGATTAACAAAGGCGTTGGTATGGCCTTTTTCTAAAAGAATAGAGGCTTCATCAAGCGTCTCACAAGCTCGTGGGAGACGATACAGCACTAAAGTTTTTATCTCTTCCTCCACCCCGTTAGACCTCCCTTTCGGTTTATTTTAAGCTCTCTCTTTCCCATCAATACAATAATACCAAATGCTGCGTCGGCAGTCAAAATATTATCATAGAACCCATCGTTATTTAACAAAGAAATATAACCTAAAGACATTCTCTCCTTGGTTATTCTTTATGTTGAACACATACGAACTTTTGAGCTTTCTAACAAAGCCTTTTTTTCATACAAAATGGATCAGCACCCATATAGTCAAGGCTATAGGAATATGATCTTGCCCTGCATCCGCCGCAGGATTTTTTATAATCGCATATTCCACATCTACCTTTATATTCCATAAGCCTTAATTCTTTGAATATCAAAGAATCCCTCCAGAGCTTATTAAATGAGACATCCCTTATATTTCCTATCCTAATTGGAAGATATGGGCAGCCCTGCACATCACCGTTAGGAAGAATACAACAATAGCTTATCCCTGCAAGGCATCCTCTGGTATATTTTGAAGGGTTATAAAGCATAAATTGAGGGGCACAAACAGCTTTAATCTCTAGCTTTGTTGTTTTCTGCTTTTCCAATATTCTTTTTAAAACATCTCTATACCTTGTTATATCCTCATCCAGCATTTTTGCCCTTCCTGTTTTTATAAGAAAAAATATATGAATTGCTAATGCACCAAGGGAGCTTGAAAAATCTATAATTTCCTCTATTTCTCTGTAATTAAATTCCATTATGGTTGTATGAATTTGGAAGGGAAGCCCGACATCTTTGCAATTTCTTATTCCATCCATTGTCTTTTTATACGCCCAAGGTTTTCCCCTGAATTCATTATGTAATTTTTCTGATGTAGAATCAAGGCTTATTCCTATCCTTGAAAGCCCAGAATCTTTTAGCCTTGAGGCAACAGGTTTTGTAAGCAATGTCCCATTTGTTCCCATTGTCATTATAAGACCAAGCTTACCTCCATATTCAATAAGACGATGAACATCCTTCCTTAAAATAGGCTCACCACCCGAGAGGATAACCATTTTAAAGCCAGCCTCTTTTATTTCTGAAAGAAGATGACATCCCTCATCAAAGGAAAGCTCATTTACCTCTTTTTCTCCTGCATCCCTATAGCAATGCTTACAGGAGAGATTGCATTCCCTTGTTATATTCCATGAAACCAGCATATAGCCTAGTATACTAAATAAACCCGAAATTCAAAAGCTTGATTTTTATCTACCAAAAACATACACTCTATTATAAATGCAAAGAATAGCTTTTAAAAGGGCTGATTATATAATCTGCCTTTTTTCCTTTTTTATTTCATATTTTGTTTATCTTCTAACCCTTCCTTCTTCGGTTTGGTTTGGAGATTCTGGCGATTTTATTACCTCCTCCTATGTATTAGGCATTCCCCATCCTTCGGGTTATCCCCTTTATACCCTGCTTGGCCATTTATTTTCATACCTTCCCATCTCAAATATTGGGATGAGGATTACCTTGATGTCTTCTATATTTGGAGGTTTAACCTCAACCCTGATTTATTTTTTGCTTATAAAGCTCTCTGTCCAAAGGCTTATCTCTTTTTCTACAGTCCTTTGCTTTGCATTTTCCTATACCTTCTTTAGGGTCTCTATTTACGCAAAAACATATAGTCTTTATGGATTTTTTGTTATTCTCATTTTATTTATCCTTTATCTATATCAAGAAAATATAAAGAAAAACTTTAAATATCTTATTCTATTTTCTTTTATTCTTGGTGTTTCTTTTACAAACCATAATCTAATGGCAACCATTATTCCAGGAATTATTGCCTTTCTTTTTATAAACAACAAATCCATCTTTAAAATAAATACCCTTTTTTATCTTTTTGCCTTTTTTGCCCTTGGTCTTTCTGTATTTCTCTATCTTCCGATTAGGGCATTTCAGAACCCACCGATTGATTGGGCAAACCCAACCACCCTGCAAAGGTTTATTGATTGTCTGATGGTAAAATTTGCTCAAAAAAGGATGCTTGATATAACATTATTAAAGTTTTTCATTACATTGGGAAACCATCTTGTTTTGCTCTTAAAGCAATTTTTAATCTTCTGTGTTATCTTAATATTTGGCTTTTATCCCCTTAAAAGAAGAAATTATCCATTCTTCATCCTTCTCTTAAGCATTATCATTGTGAATACCATTTTTTCATTGATTATCTATCCAGTGGAAAAAGGGGTGATTGATTTTGAGGCATATCATATTCCATCCCTTCTCTCCTTGGCAATCTTTCTAGGAATTGGGCTAAATTTTATAATTGAAAAAAAGAAATCTCTTAAATTTGGAGTTTTGCTTATTCCATTAACAATTTGCTTTAATTATTATTATATTGCCGACAAAAGCAGATTCTATTTTGCCTATGACTATGCAAGGAATATCTTAAGGCATCTTCCAGAAAAGACCATTCTTTTTACCTATACCGACCATGAGTTTATGACCCTGTGGTATCTTAAGCATATTGAAAATAGGAGAAAAGATATTATTCAACTCAACCTTTATGATTTAACCACAGATTGGGTGATTGAAAGGCTTTTAAGGGAGCACAAAGATATAAGATTTACCCTTTCTGATTTTAATGCCCATTATTTATTTAAACTGGAAAACCTGGTGAAGAACAATATTGATAGATTCAATATTTTTTATACATTCAATGAAGACCTCTATAACCCTGGATATAAAATAGCATATTCATCAGACCTTTCAAATTATGGGATATTGTTCAAGGTGGAAAGAGAAGAAAATCCAAAAATCTATGATGTTTCCTATTTAATCAGGGAGACAAAGGTTTACAAGGATAGCTTCACAAAGGGTGTTTTAAAGATATATGCCTATGGCTACGCTGTAATGGGTTCAAAATATGTCTATTCAGAGCCAAAAAAGGCAATTTCCCTCTTTGAAAGCGCAACAAAATTTGACCCAGAAAATGAAATGTATAAAAAGGGTCTTGAGATTGCAAATTCTAAACTTCAGAATAAAATTTTTGTAGAAAAATAAGGGTATTTGTGATAAACTGAAACCTATCCATAAGTCTGGAGAGGCAAGTCCTACATAGGTTTAACCCTCATTTTTATCCAAATAAAGGGAAAAATTAAAAATTTTCTCTTATTAAAAAAATGCCGATACTCTTATGAGCCTAA
>JBFLYE010000166.1:3278-4888 GCA_040756715.1 bacterium | reverse complement strand
TGAATTTTTAAACAGCTATAAGAGCTCAACAACCCCCTTTGTAAAATTGATTGTAAAGCGTTATGGAATTAACTATAGTTTTTGTAACAAAATAGTGTATCAAAGGGGGTAAGGACATTCTGATGGGAATAAAGTTATTGAGCGATTATGAGCTTTAAAATCAATTTTACAAAGGGGGTTGTTGAGCTCTTATAGCTGTTTAAAAATTCATCCAAATTTTGAATTTTGGATTGAAAAAGGTTAAGTTTTATAAAATTTTCCCCTTTTAATTCAACATTCAAAATTCAAAATTTTATAAAGCGTTATGGAATTAACTATAAGTGTTGCATTTTGATATTGTAACTACACATAAAAAATAATTATTGAAAAAAATTGAGATAAAGAATAAAATATAAATATGGATCTTGTTTCTTTAATTGGGATTCTCGGTGGGATTGCCGCAATGATTGGGGCGGTTACGCTTGAAACCGTAGGGATTGTTGGACATGGCTATTTAAACATCCCAGGGATGGTAATCATTGGTTTGGGAACCCTATTTGCTTCTTCCTCTTGTTATCTTCCAGAACATGTAAAGCTTCTTCCTACATATTGCAAGCTTGTTTTTGTCCATCCAAAGTTTGAGGCAGGAGAGATAATTGAGCAGATGATTGCATTTGCCCAGAAGGCAAGGAGGGAGGGGCTTTTATCTTTAGAGGCAGACCTTGAAGGCATAAAAGAACCATTTTTTAAGAAGGGAATGCAGCTCGTGGTTGATGGCCTTGACCCTGCCTTAATCCGTGCTGTCCTTGAGACAGACCTTGCTGGAATGGAGGAGAGGCATAAGGTGGGTGATAGCTATCTTATGACTATGGGTGGTATTGCTCCCACCATGGGCATTTTGGGTGCGATTATGGGATTAACTGGTGCTTTAGCCCAGATGGGTGGTGGTGATATTATGAAGACCGTCCATGCCCTAGCCATTGCCTTTATTGCCTCATTCTATGGGGTTGCCATTGCAAATTTAGTCTTTATCCCTATGTCAACCAAGCTTGCTACCTTAACCAAGGAGGAGGTATTCCTAAAGGAAGTCATCATTACCGGCGTTCTTTCAATCCAGGCTGGAGATAACCCAAGGATTCTTGAGGAAAGACTTAGGGCATTCTTCTCACCAAAGACCTATCCTGTTAAGGCAAAGAAGGAATAATGGCAGAGAAAAAAAAGGAGGCACCAGAGCCAGAAAAAAAGAAAGAAAAAGAGAAGGAAGAGGTAAAGTGTGAAACAGCTGGTGGCTTAAGATGGCTTATCACATATGCAGATATGATTACCCTCCTTCTCGGTGTATTTATTATCCTCTGCTCATCAGGTGGGATTTCAGAGAGCAAATTCAAGGCAATGGCAACCGCATTCTCAAGGGTATTCTCCATCTTTGAGGGAGGTGGTGAGAAAAGACCAGAAAAGGGGGAGATAAAGAAGACATCCTCTGAGATGATGGGATATAGAATATCAGGTGTCTCTGTCTTCAAGCAAAGATACATTGAACAGATTGAGCATGGATTTAAGGAAGAAAAGACACTTGGCTTAGTTCGCATCCTTCCCACCCAGGATGGAATAAAGATAAGCCTTCAGGATAG
>JBFLYE010000166.1:0-3178 GCA_040756715.1 bacterium | reverse complement strand
AGTATCTTACAGAAAGGGGATTGGATAAAAAAAGGTTTAGGATTTCTTCCTTTGCTGATACAAAACCCGCTATTTTATCAAACCCAGCAAACCCTAAAAATAATCGGATAGACATTGTGATTTTGGAATAAAATGGCAAGAAAGAAGAAAAAGGAAGAGGCAAAATGTGAAACAGCAGGAGGCTTAAGGTGGCTAATCACCTATGCCGATATGATTACCCTCCTCCTCGGTGTATTCATTATCCTTGTCTCTAATTCTGCGATTGGTGAATCAAGATACAATGCAGTGAGGGTTGCCTTCTCAAGGATATTTTCTTTATTTACCGGAACCAGGGAGGAGTCAATAATGCCTGGCCCCTTAGGAAGCGTTTTTCCAGAAAAAAGTGGTGCCCAGGTTGAGTTTCCTGAGGAAGGATATAAGGTTCCTGTGGCAAGGGGATATAAGGATGAGGTAACCAAAGAGAGGGTAAAGACAATCCAGACAAGAAAGGGAATGCTCTTTAGGCTTTCTGATATTATGTTTGAGCAAGGCTCTGCAAGGCTTTCGGAAAAATTTAGCTTTGAGCTTAATAGAATTGGGAAATTTATAGAAAAGATACCTAATGAGATAAGGATTGAAGGGCACACAGATGCAAACCCTATTAAAACAGAGGAATTTTCCTCAAATTGGGAGCTTTCCATAAAAAGGGCAAATGCGGTTCGGGAATATTTCTTTAAAAAAGCAGAAAAAGACCTTTCCCCTTCTTCCTTTGAAATATATAAAAAGAGGTTTTCCATTGTTGGTTATGGGGATTCTAAACCATGTGTTAAGGACATCTATTCTCCCTTCAACCGAAGGGTTGATATTGTTATTGTTGCTTCTCCCTCAAGTGAAGTAAGGAACAAAATTTTATCTGAATAATGTCTCTTTTTGAGAGCATAATATTAGGAATTGTTCAGGGGCTTACTGAGTTTTTTCCCATTAGCTCCAGCGCCCATCTTGTTATTATTCCTTCTCTTTTAAAAATTCCTTTTCCCCCTATTTTTTTTGATGTTTGCCTTCATTTGGGAACCCTGTTTGCCGTAATTATCTTTTGGTTTTCAAAAATTAAAAATATCACCATATCCCTCTTTAAACTTAAAAGGGATGATGAGGCAAGGTTAGGACTTCTTATTATTGTAGCAATGATTCCCAGCGGCGTCATTGGAGCTTTATTTAAAGATACACTAGAGAAATTGTTTGAAAGCCCGATTAGGGTTGCCTTTCTCCTTCTTGTCACAGGGCTTTTATTGTTTCTTACCAGGTTTTTTAAAGAGAAGAAAGAAAAGATAAATCTTTTTGATGCCTTAATTATTGGGTTATTCCAGGGTCTTGCCATAGCACCAGGGATTTCCCGTTCAGGCTCTTGCATATCATCAGGGCTATTTCTTGGCCTCAAAAGGGAACTTGCCTTTGATTTTGCCTTTCTTCTATCTATACCTGCCATTTTAGCCGCATTTATTCTAAAGCTTAAGGATTCATTAGAAAAAAAAGAGGCAATCTTTGTCCTTCCCTATCTTTCGGGAACAATCATCGCCTTTATAATTGGGTTTATCTCTCTATTTTTCCTCTCTAAAATTGTCCGAAAAGGAAGGATACATTATTTTGCCTATTATTGTTGGCTACTTGGCATTCTTATTCTATGTTTTCTATAGCTAAAAATTTTTTTGACAAAAGATAGAAGAAAAAAATAAAATTTTAAAAAATTAAATTGAGGAGGAAAAAATGAAGAAGATTCTTTTAGGAATTGGGATTTTGGGACTAATGGGGAGCGGAGTTTATGGAGCCTGGTGGCTCACTAACCGGTATGACCTGCCAAAAAAGGAGCCCTGCCTTTGGATAGAAAAGGGGGATATTGATGGGGATTACAAGGAAGAAACCATTGCTTTAAGCATTGAGGATGACAAGCCTGTAATCCGGGTCTTAAATTGGCAAGGGAATACCCCTATTGTGCTTGGGAAAATAGAGCCAAGAGACCTTACCGGCTTTACTGTCGGCGATGTAGATAAGGATGATAAAGCTGAGATTATTATCTCATTTTGCAAAGAGATTAAGGTTAATGGAAAAAAAGGGATTGGCTGGATTGAGGTTTGGGGATGGGATGGTTATAAAATAGCACAAGAATATAAGAGCGATGACCTCTTTGGCTTTAGCAATGAAAAATATCCTCATGGCATCCTGCTTGGTCTTTGCCTCTCTGATGTTAATAATAATGGCAATAAAGAGATTGCAATTGGAATGACCAAGCCAAATCAAGGGAATATGGAGCAAACCGAGAAAAACTTTGACCCAGGGGAAGATAAATGGGGAAATATTGTAGGCCCCCTTTTTGAGGCAAGCATTGTTAGATTAGAATATTATAACGGAAATTATACCATAGTTACAAGCAGTATTGGCCCTGGCCTTGTCTATCGTCTAAGCAATGGGCCAGGAAATAAGATAACCTCTGATGTCTTTGACCTTAATTATACAAATGTAAATACCCTTATCTTAAGTCTTGCTACATTTGATAAGGAGCTTGATAATCTTTACAAAAGGAATATATTAGACATCTTAGAGAAAAATCTTGAGCAAAGCGAGGCTTTAAAGGAGCTATTTACCCATATCTCTCCCCTAAATCGGATAAAGGCATATAAAAAAATAGATGGCTATTTGGAAAAGGCAAAAAAGAAAGGAGGGAAAAGGATTGCCCTTATGGCAAGGAAAGCCAAATCAAGGTATGAAGATGAAACCGAAAAGCCTTTGCCTGATATTCCCAATATCCCTGGCCCATTGTTTGAGACAAGGATAAAAATTTTTGATGGCTCTGCTTATGCTCAATCCAATAGCATTGGCATGATTAACCTTGCCACAAAGATAAGCAGTGATAATAAAATCCTTGTCAAGCCAATAGAATTAAATTATCCAAACATAAATGCATATATAAACACGCTAAACTCAGAGGATGCGCTTTTATATGTAAAAGAAGAAGAGCATTGTGATGAAATTGACCAATGGAGAGGAACCTGGAGCACCAGCACGAATTACCATCCCAAACTATAGTTAATTCCATAACGCTTTACAAAATGTATGTGTTTAGATAATCTTAAGGAAAACTTTATAAAATTATGAATTTTGAATGTTGAATTTTGAATTAAAAGGGAAAAAATTTTATAAAACT
>JBFLYE010000165.1 GCA_040756715.1 bacterium | reverse complement strand
CTACATCCAATCTCTTCTCCTAAGTCAAAGATTATCTCAGAACAAGGACCGCAGGGACCTGTTTCTCCCATCTTCCAGAAGTTATCTGCTTCGCCAAGCCTTACAATTCTTTCTTCTTTGAGAAATTTTTTCCAAATTAGGCCTGCCTCATTATCTTCTTTAAAAACAGAAACATAGAGCCTATCCTTTGGAATGCAAAGCACCTGCACCAAAAATTCCCATGCCCATTCTATTGCTTCTTTCTTAAAATAATCACCAAATGAGAAATTTCCAAGCATCTCAAAAAATGTAAGATGCCTTGCTGTTTTTCCAATTTTTTCAATATCATTTGTCCTGATGCACCTTTGAGAGGAACAACTACGAGAGAATTCTAAAGGTTTATTTCCAAGAAAATAATCTTTGAATGGCACCATCCCAGCCACAGTAAATAAAATAGATGGATCAGAGGGAATAAGCCCCTTGTCTACACAGACCTTATGACCTTTTCCTTCAAAAAATTTCAAGAATGCAGACCTTATCTCCTCGGCCTTCATTATACCTTAAATTTTATACTTAAAAACTAGTGATTTTCAAGAAAAATATTGAAATTCTTATAAAATATAAGGTATAATAGCTACGACAATAAAGATGGAATTATGGAAGATCGCTTAAACCTTAACGATAAATACACCGCCGATAAGATTCAAGTATTAGAGGGCTTGGAAGGGGTTAGAAAGAGGCCAAGTATGTACATTGGTGATATAAGCACAAGGGGGCTTCATCACCTTGTCTATGAGGTGGTTGATAATTCCATCGATGAGGTAATGGTAGGAGAATGCACAAACATTGAGGTTATAATTCATAAGAACAATAGCGTTAGCGTAGAGGACAATGGTCGAGGTATTCCGGTTGATCTGCATCCGATCTATAAGAAGCCAGCCCTTGAGATTGTTATGTGCACCCTACATGCCGGAGGAAAGTTTGACTCTGGTGCATATAAAATCTCAGGAGGATTACACGGGGTTGGTGTCTCTGTGGTTAATGGCTTGTCGCAGCAGCTTAAGGCAGAGGTATTCAGGGATGGAAAAATTTATAGCCAAAGCTATGAAAAAGGAATTCCCATTACAGAGCTTAAAATTACAGGAAAAACAAAGAAAAAAGGGACAAAGATAACCTTTCTGCCCGATTCTTCTATCTTTGAAAATATTGTCTTCCAATTTGATATACTTTCTCATAGATTAAGGGAGCTTGCCTTTTTAAACAAGGGATTAAAAATAACCATAAAGGATGAAAGGGATGGCAAAATAGAAACATTTTGTTATAAGGGAGGGATTCAGGAATTTGTCATCCTTCTTTTAAAGGAAAAAAAAGCCCTGCATAAGCCCATATATTTTGAAAAGATAAGGGAAGATACCTCCTTAGATGTTTGTCTTTGCTATTCTGATGATTATGTAACAAATATCCTTTCTTATGTGAATACCATAAATACAGAGGAGGGAGGAACCCATCTTTCTGGCCTTAAATCAGCCCTAACCAGGGCAATCAACGATTATGCAAGGAGGAATAAATTTATCAAGGAGAATGAACAGGGTTTATCGGGTGATGATATAAGGGAAGGTCTTAATGCGGTGATTAGCATAAAGATGAAAAATCCCCAATTTGAAGGCCAGACAAAGACGAAGCTTGGAAACTCTGAGATAAAAGGCATTGTTGACTCCCTTGTTTATGAGGAGCTTGTATCATTCTTTGATGAAAATCCATCCATTGCAAGAAAGATTGTAGAAAAGGGGCTATTGGCATCAAAGGCAAGGGAGGCGGCAAGGAAGGCAAAGGAGCTTGTGAGGAAAAAGGGCGATGAACTTGGCGTTCTCTGCGGAAAGCTTGCCGATTGCTCTTCAAAGAATCCCCAAGAATGCGAGCTTTATATTGTTGAGGGCGATAGTGCCGGTGGTTCGGCAAAGCAAGGAAGGGATAGAGAATTTCAGGCAATCCTTCCTTTAAAGGGAAAAATTCTTAATGTGGAAAAAGCCAGGTTTGAAAAGATGCTTCATAATGAGGAGATAAAAGCCCTTATATCTTCTATTGGGTGCGGCATTTCGCAATCTGATGAGGATTTTGATATTTCTAAGCTTAGATACCATAAGATAATAATTATGACCGATGCAGATGTTGATGGGTCGCATATAAGAACCCTCCTCCTTACTTTATTTTACAGGTATCTTAAGATTCTTATTGTTGATGGCTATGTTTATATTGCCAAGCCACCCCTTTATTGCTTAAGGAAGAAAAACGAGGAGCATTACCTTTATTCTGAGGAGGAAAAGGATAGGCTTATATCAAAAATGAAGGACGGCTTTGTCCTTCAAAGATACAAAGGCTTAGGTGAGATGAACCCTGAACAATTATGGAAGACAACAATGGATCCTAAGACAAGAAAGATGATAAAGATAAGCATTGAGGATGCCTATGAGGCAGAAAAAACCTTTTCCCTCCTTATGGGGGATAAGGTTCTTCCTAGAAAGAATTTTATTACACAACACGCCAGGGAGGTAAAAAACCTTGATGTTTAAAAAGCCCACAACCAGAATCGAACTGGTGACCTCATCCTTACCAAGGATGCGCTCTAACCGACTGAGCTATATGGGCTTTTATAAAATTATAAATTATAGATTAAAAATTGTATATTAAAAAATGAATTGGAAAGAAAAGGATAAGAAGGTGAGGGATGTTTTGGTAAAGAG
>JBFLYE010000164.1:17479-21941 GCA_040756715.1 bacterium | reverse complement strand
TCCTTCTGAAGGGAAAAAAGGAGAAACTTAAGGTTAAGGTTGCGAAATATCAGAAATTTTCCCTTTTTATTAAAATATCACCCGGCATTTTAGGGAAGAAGCAAAGAAAAGCGCCGATTCCTGCAATTGCAAGCCCTATAAAAATAAGAAGCCTTCCCATTCAATTTTTCTTATCCAAAATTTTTTACTTCTGGGGAGCGAGGATTCGAACCTCGGCACCAAGATCCAGAGTCTTGTGTCCTACCGCTAGACGACTCCCCAATCTGTCACCCCGAAATAGTAAAATTTAAATCGTACAGGCAAGGCGGAGGGCATATACTTCCCCTGCACCACCTTCAAGAAGAATTTTGCTACATTCTTCTTTTTAAAGAAGAAAAAATTACAAATTAAAGGCTAACATATACAATTTCACCTATAAAATTTACCATATTTGAGGGCATTTGTCAAATTTTTATCTCAAAACAGTGTTGGATCAACTAAAGAATGGGAGGGTGGTTTATGCTGATAAGGATAAAATGGAACGATACAATACCCCAAGGTTTATCCTAAGGTAAGCTACTTCCCAATCACCATAGCCTTACAATCAGAGAATTCTCCCGCAGAAAGCTTGTAGAAGTAAAGGCCTTTTGAGAGGGGTTTTCCTTCTGAATTTTTTCCATCAAAGAATATGGCTTAAGCCTTCCTTTGCCTTGGTGTATGAGCCTTTCTTTCTAAAGCCTAGATCAATTGTTCTTACCTTTTGTCCGGTAATGTTATAGATGGTAAAGGAAACATAGGAATCTTCTGCTATATGTAACGCATAAATAGTTGCATATAATTAAAGTTTGTGATATAATTGGAACAGTCTATTTTTTAAGATTATAAAGTTGTAAAAGGAGGACTGTTCCAATGAAAAGAATTGAAATTCCAGATGTCGAAACATTCATTGCTGGAATCCAAGATGAAATATCCCATACTGCTGAAGGTAAATATTACCATAGATTGCATGTTGCTCTTCATGCCCTTAAAACACACAACTTCTACGAGTCTGCTAAAATCTACGACCACTCTCCCCACAGCGTCTATAATTGGATTCACCGTCTCAAAACAAAGGGGCTGGCTGGATTATGGGAAGGGAGACGTTCTGGCCGACCCCGTAGACTCACTCTTGCTCAACAAAAAGAGTTGCGTCAGCATTTATTGCTTTCACGTCGAGAATTTGGTTATCACCAGAATATTTGGGATGGACCATTACTCTCTTATCATTTGGAAAAACATTTTTCTGTATGCCTTAAAGTTAGACAATGCCAAAACCTTTTCCACAACCTGGGTTTTACCTTACAGAGACCTCGCCGTAAACCAGCCAAAGCTAATCCCGCAGAACAAGAAGCTTTTAAAAAAAATTCCAAGAATGGTTGAAAGATTCTGGTATCGAGGTTTGGGCAGAAGACGAAGTTCATTTTCAAAGAACCAGTACTCTTATTCGTGCTTGGGCTCTCAAGGGAAAACAACCTCATATCCTTTCGGCATCTACCAAAGAAAAGATTGGTTTCTTTGGAGCAGTCAGTTTGAAAAGTGGTCAATTTGTAACTCAAACAGCTCCTACTTTCAATTCCAAAGCATTCAACAATTTTCTCTGCCATTTGCTCGGATATATTCACAAACCCACTCTTTTGATTTTAGATCGTGCCAGTTATCACAGGGCAAAGAGTTTAAAACCTTTTCTTGCAGAACACCAAGATTATCTCAAGATAGTTTTTTTGCCTCCATATTCACCAGAACTCAATCCAATCGAACGGGTCTGGAAAATCACCCGTCGGCGGGTAATACACAATCGTTACTTTCCTACCCTAAAAGAGCTCGAAGAGACTCTCACTGCCCAATTTGCTCAATGAAAGCACCCTAATGATGCAATTAAAGTTCTTTGTGCAAATATTTAATGCGTTATATATAGAATGACATAAAGAAGGTTTTGCAAAGAATCTATCCTGCTGGTAAGTTTCTCATCAAGGTCATTTATCCTTGTGTTCATCTCCTGCCTTAAGCCCTGCACCTCTTCTTTTACAATCTTCCTTATCTCCTCAATATCCTGTTTGGTTAAGCTACAATAGGCAGGGAATGTCAAAATCATCAAAATCCCAAAGATTGCTCTTTTCATTTCACATTACCTCCCATTCCCCTCTTTTAGAGGGGTGTCTGCCGAAGGCAGACGGGGTGTTAGAGGGGTGTCCCGAAGGGACAGGGTGTTTAATCCTTTGATTTGTATGTGTTTATGAATGTTAAAATAATCTTAAAGGAAGCAAAGAAAAAAACTCAAAAATGGATGATATTTAAACACATAACTAAAAACTGACATCTTTCTTAATGCCAATCTCATAATCTTCATCTTCCCTTTCCCCTTTTGGTGTATAGAGGTATCTAATCCGTGTTCTTTTTCCTACATCATATTCAAAGCCTATCCTATGCTTATACCTATATTTTTCACTTTTATAATCCTCAATACGGCCCTCATATATAAGATAACACCTCTCGGTTAAATACCTTCCTATCTTTACCTCTGTTCCAACAAGGCTATAGCTATATGTTTGTGTTCCTTGGAATATATTTTCAGCAAATGGGGTTATAACCTCAAGGTCTAGCCTTACAAGGCTCTGAATAGAGGAGGCAAGCCCTTTTGTTATCCTCTTTCCAACCACGCTTGCAATAATCCCAACTGGTTTTTCCTTTTTTCCTTGGATTATCCTAACAAGCTCATCTTCGCTTTTCTCTGGAAAGGAAGGAGAGGAAAGGGAAAGTTTTAAGGGTAAAGAGAGTATTCCGCTGTGAGAAAGCCTTAAAGGAATTCCATCAATTGTTGCACCTGCATATCCGGTAAGATAAGGAATTCCATCCCTAAATTCAAAATCTGCGCTACCAATAGAAAAATTAGAGGAAAGGTATTCAACTATTCCCCTTTTTGAATGGCAAAAACCACTTGCTTTTATCATATCTTTCTCCTTAACAAGCCTTATCCAACCCCCTTTTCCTATCTCTATATCACAAAACTCATTATAAAACCATACATTATGACCAGCTTCAATCTTTGGTCCATAGATAAATTGGTTTAAAAACCCTCCACCCAAACCTTGCTTTGTTGGAGGATATGTAAATCTTGCGTTAGAAACAATAATTTTACCCTTGCTTACCAGCTCATCCTCAATATTTTCAATGATAAGCTCACAGGATGCCTCTCCTTTTATAATACCAGGAATATCTATTTTTATTGGCTCTCCACTTGTCTTAACCTCAAGCCTATTTTCTGAAATTTGTTGTAAGATAATCTTTGTTTTCTTTGTCCTTCCAGCAAAACTTAAGATTTTAATCTCGCTATCATCTATAGAAAGCCTACAAGATACATCATCAAGTGGTTCTTGAAATATAGGAAGAAAAAGATCTGAACCAACAATGCTTATTTCTCCATCTATCTCTAAATCCCTTACCTCTCCCTTTGCTGTAATCTTTCCTGTAACTTTGGCAGGACCTATTTGTAAATTATCAAAAGAAACAACAAGGTTACAAACACCTTTCTTTATAGACCCAGAAACCATACCAGAAAGATTTATCCCTTCCAATTCCTGATATTGCATAGCTTCTGTAATATCGGGAATTCTATAGCCTGATATAATGATATTCCTTGTAAAAAGCGTGCCATCCATTGTTTTATCTTTATATAAGCCATTAAATGAGAAAGAGCCACTAATGGGAAGCTCGGCAATTTTGAAGGAACAAGCATTTCCTTTACTTTCAATTTCTCCCCCAGAAAAAATGTCTGTATCAATAGAGATAAATCCATCATCAAGTGTAATATCTCCGCTTGATGAAAAAGCCTTATCCTTTACCTTAAAACAAAGGCTAATAGAATCTGCGTTTATTCCTTGAAAGAATGTTGGGTTTAAGACCTTAATCCTCCCTATAATCTCTGGATTTGTGATAAAACCAGAAAATGTGGCGCTCCCCTGTGCTATTCCAGAGATATGGGGGGGAATGAGGAAGATGTTTGAAAGGCTTGAGAGGTTCTCATTATTAAACCCGGCAAAACCCGATATGGTTTTTGAGCTAAGAAAAACATCAAGCTCAAAGGTGGTGTTATTAACCCTTCCATTTTTTATGGTAAAGGTATCCTCAATTATCATTATATCAGCGATGATCTTTGGCGATGTAGAATAAATTTGTCCGAATATGGAGGGGTTTTTTAGAAAGCCAATAAGCCTTCCCTTAAAATCTACCTTTGCTTTGAGGTTTTTTAAAATTCTATCTGTTTTTATATTTGTGATAAGAATTGGTGCATCTATTTTATCTTCTTTTATCTCAAATGAGCTATAAATTGATGTTATCCCATCCACCAAAAGCTCAAGGTTTTCTACAAAGATTCCATTTTCTAATTTAACATTGCAAAAGCCCTGATTTATAGGAATTTCTCCAAATTTTCCATATTCTATAAAAA
>JBFLYE010000164.1:0-17469 GCA_040756715.1 bacterium | reverse complement strand
GGGAATCTGTATTACAATATCAGAATACCTAAACATCATTGGTTTTTCTTCCTCTTTTTTAATAAAAAGCCTCCTTTTTTCGGAAAATAAAGCTAAATCAAAGGTTTTTCCATCCCATTCAATCTTTGCCTCATCAAAGGCAATGGGTTTTATAAGAGATAAAGAAAGAGAGAGGGGTTTAAAGGAAAGCGTTCCAAAAGAATAAGGGGCAATTTTTATTCCAAAAGCAGAGATTGTGCCTAATTTAAGGAAAAGGAGGTTGCTGTCGCCATTTATTGATATATCCAGGGTTTCATTATCCCTTTTTAGGACAAGATTTGCAAAAATATCTGGTTTTTCAAGCCTTCCTGTAATTGTTCCACATCCATTTAATATAGAGCCTTTAAAAATGGGATGGATTAAGGGTAGCCAATTAGCATTGTTAAATTCCAAAGAAAGGGAGATGTTCTCTCCAATATTTCCAAAAAACCCTGTGTTATTGATGTATCCCTTCCTAATCCTAAAAACATCATTTTTTAATACACCCTCAATAGAAAATACAAAGGCATTTTTTTTGTAAGAAGTATCGCCAGATACCTTATAAAGACCATTTTTTTCCTTAAAATTAGCTTTAAAATAAAGAAAATTCCATAAAAACGAAAGCCTTCCTTTGTTTATCCCATTTTTCCATTCCAGCTTTCCTTTGATATTTTTTATATCTTTTATTGAGCAATCCTTTAGGTCTGCTATAATTTCCAAATCCCTTTCTTTCTTAATGGTAACATCAACATTACCTTTCTTTGGAATTTTAGGAAAATATGGAAGCAGGTTTGCTTTTGCATCCTTTATATAAGCTGTAAACCTATCAGAGCCGCCTTCTATGCTTGCCTTTCCACCAAGCCCAGAACCTTTAAACCTAAATCTTTTGTTTTTAAGTCTTCCCGATACATCATCAAACACTCCAAAATCAGCTATCCTTCCTTTTCCTCCCATAGCTTTAATCTCTATATTTGGAAGGGCTATTTTTCTCCTTTTTTTAAAGAATTCCCTTTTTATGGAAAATAAAGGCTTATCAAGGATAACCCTTAAAGATCCATCAAGCCCTACCTCTAATAAACCATCACCTTTTATGGAAAATCCATCTTTATAATAGGAAATTCCAGAAAGGCTACATTTATTTGGAAATATGTATCTTGTCTTCTCAATCTTAACCTCCTTTGAATATTTCTTTATCATCTCCTTTATAAATTCATCTACCTTTTTTTCTATCCAGCCAGAAATTCCCTTTGGATATGTAAGTAAAGGGATAAATAAAAAAATGGCGATAAATCTCATTTTATCTTTGGTTGGTATTTTGAAACCGCTATATTATGCTCAGCCAGTGTCCTTGAAAATTTATGCCTTCCATTGTTCATACTGACAAAATATAGGTAATCAATATTCGCTGGATGCAATGCGGCTTTTATCGCAAAAATCCCAGGGTTTGAAATAGGAGATGGAGGAAGGCCATTATGTCTATATGTATTATAGGGAGAGGAAATATCAAGGTCTTCCTTCCTTATATTCCCATCAAAATTAGGGTATAAGGCATAGATAACCGTTGGGCAGCTATTAAGCTTCATATTTCTTTTCAATCTATTATGAAAAACAGAAGAAATAATGGGCATCTCGCTCAAAATACTTGTTTCTTTTTCAATGATGGAGGCAAGGATAAGAACTTGATACATAGACAAACCTAATTTCTTTGTCATTTTGGTATCCTCTTCTTTAAATACCCTTTTAAACCTTTCAATGATTATCCTTATTATCTCGCTTTCCTGCATCCCCTTTGATACACAATATGTATCAGGGAATAAAAGCCCTTCTAGTGTATTAAGAGAAAAGCCTAAACTTCCTATAAACGCTTTATCTTTAGCTAATTCAAGGAATCTTCTTTTATCAGCAAACCCCTTTTTATCCAAAAGCTCTGCTATTTGATAGATATTATAACCAGGGGGGATGGTAAAACAAGATTTTATAGCCTCGCCTTTGGTTAGTTTTGAAAGAGTGTCTATCATATTTAAGGAGGGAGAAAGAAGATAATCGCCTGCCATAATTTTTGTTTCTTTATTTTTAAGGATAATAAGAAACTCAAAGATATATTTATCTCTGATTATCCCCTCTTTTTTAAGAAGATTGGCTATTTCTTCTCCAGACATCCCCCTCTTTATGCTAATTATTTTTATTCCTCCTGAGATATCCTTTGGAAAATAGACATTAAAGGCGATAAGGAGGATAAAAATAGGAAAAAGGGGGATAAGAAATAACCTTAAATGCTTTTTTTTCTTTCCTTTTTTTGCCAAGCTAAAATCTTATAATCAGGGAGCCTTGGAGGGGTTTGTTAAGGCTTGCTGGAAACTGGGCAAAATCAAACTGAAACCAATCTCTTAATCTTACCCCACATCCCAATGTTGCACCTGTAAGGTCTCCTTCAAGGGAGTAATACCCTGCACGAAGGGATATATTTTTCCAATACCAATATTCCGCACCAACCCTATATTCAAAGCTAGAATTAGAAAGAAGGTGATGGCTTATTGTAGAGGTTAAAACAAAGCTTTCAATCCTGTATGATCCTCCTATCTGAGCCAACATTGGAAGCTTATCTCCCCATATATCTGGACCAATATTCTGTATTGAAAGACCAAATTTCATATTATCTTTATGTTTATAGAGCATTCCAAAATCAATTGCACCTGTATATCCCTTGTCTGGGCTTATCATCCTATGTATTCCCTTGATTGTTCCACCAATTGAAAGGTTATCCTTTATCCTTTTTCCATAGGACAGGCTTGCCATAAGGTCATAGTATTCTATTGTTCCAAGGATCTCGTATCCCTCTGGCACATTCTTATTTTCCTTTGTTCTTAACATCTCTGGGGCATGAAAGTATAAAATGGCAAACCCAATCCCAGAATTTTCATTAACCCTTTTTGTAAATCCAAAATATTCATATCCACATTCCATAATCGCCTCGCTCTCCATAAAGAGAAGCTCATTTTTTTCTATCTCAGAGATGCCTGCGGGATTATAATGCAGGGATGAGACATCATCTGCCAAGCCAACAATTGCACCCGCCAAGCCTGTTGCCCTTGCTCCGGTTATGAACTTTAGAAAATCTGCACCTGTATCAACCCGAGCCTCCAGGAGAGCAGGGATAAAAATTGCAAGAAAAATAAGAAACACATAAATATTGTAAATTATAAAGGCTAAATTGTAAATTACAAAAAATTTTGCTCAAGATAGGCTAAATCTTCCCTCCGGAGGGGGTGGGATTCGAACCCACGCAAGGTTTCCCTCAATCTGTTTTCGAGACAGACCCGTTATGACCACTTCGGTACCCCTCCTTCAAGGTATGGAGGCGAGGGGATTTGAACTACAAGATTTTTTAAGGCGGAAAAACTCGCACTTGCTCGTTTTTCGCCTAACAAAATCTATTAGTTCGGCCCTTCGCTTCGCTTTAAGGCTTCAAATCCCCCTCCTTCCTCCAATTTTTTACATTACACCTGGAGGCGAGGGGATTTGAACCCCCAACCTTCGACATGCGAAGCCGACGCTCTCCCAACTAAGCTACGCCCCCAAAAATAAAATGAGGTAATAAAAAATTGGGGCAGATATGATTATTGAATCAAAGACATCAAGGATTCCACCATATTCGGATATCCACGAATCTGAATCCTTTTTCCCTACATTCCTTTTAAAGCTTGATTCAGCAAGGTCTCCCAATAAGCCAAGAAGGCTAAATAAAAACCCAGAGACAAAAGAGATCAAAAGAGAAAAACCTATATAACCTCCAAGAAGAAATGAGATAAAAACAGAGCCAGTAATGGCTCCAATAAGCCCCTCAATGGATTTGTTTGGAGATATGGGAAATATATTTCGGTGCTTTCCAAAATGCTTTCCTATTATCCATCCACCTCCATCAGCCGACCAAACAACCGAGAAAAGGTATAGAAGATAAAAACTTCCGCCAGAAAGCCCTCTTATAAGAATAAGGTGGCTTAATAGAAATCCAACATAAAGAATGCCAAAGATAATAGCGAGGATGCTATTGTTTGCTATTGCTAAAACAATTTTTCTTGCAAAAATTCCAAAAAAGAGAAGAACAAGGATAAAAGAGGAAATAATTACCCCATAAAATGGGCTTGAAAGAAAAGAAAGAAATAATGGATATTTATAACCTAATGAGGCACTTCCTATAAGAAGAATTCCAGCCAAAAGACCCAAAAACCACCAATCCTCTTTTTGTACCATATTATAGAATTCAAATAGCCCAAGGAGGATAACAGAGCCTATTAAGATTGTAAAAAATATCTTCTCCTCTATAAATGTTGTATAAGCCAAAAATGGAAGGAAAAGCAACGGTGCAAAAAATTTCTTCATTATTTAATAAATTTTACCACAATTTTGAATTTTGCATTTTGATTTTTGCATTTTTATCATATTCCTCCAAACCTCCTTTTCCTTTCTTGATAATCATTTATTGCCATTTTAAGATGCTCCTCTGTGAAATCAGGCCATAAAACTGGCGTTATCCAAAGCTCAGTATATGCTATCTGCCAAAGAAGAAAATTACTTATCCTTTGTTCACCACTTGTCCTTATAAGAAGGTCGGGATTTGGTAAAGGATGGGTATCAAGGAAGGAGGAAAAGAGATCTTCATCTATTTCATCTGGTCGAATCTCGCCTTTTAATGCTTTCTCAACAATTTTTCTCATCGCCCTTAATATTTCATCCCTTGCTCCATAGTTTAGAGCAATATTTAAAATAAGCCCTTTATTTTCTTTTGTTTTATTACAAGCATCCTCTAATAGGCTTAATACCTTTTTGGGAAGCTTTTTAATTTCGCCGCAGGTTCTTATCTTAACATTATTTTTCATCAGCCCTTCTATTTTCTTTTTTATATACTCACAAAAAAGATTCATCAAAAACGATACCTCATTTTCTGGCCTTTTCCAATTTTCTGTAGAGAAGGCATAAAGGGTAAGAACCTTAATCCCAAGGTCTGAGGCGGCTTTGATTATCCGCTCCACTGCCTTCATTCCCTCCCTATGTCCAGCTATCCTTGGAAGATTCCTCCCTAATGCCCATCTTCCATTCCCATCCATAATTATAGCAATATGTTTAGGAAGGTTCATTTAGAGGTTTTTAGCCTATGGATTTGCAGGCTTAAGGCAAGCCTTTCAGCTACTAAAGAAACAAGCCATTCCTCTTCTTTCAAGGGAGGATGAGAGGATAAGAAGCCAAGCCATACAACGCCTGTAATATTATCATCTATCCTTATTGGATAGCAGAAAACACTCTTTACCGGCACTTCCTTAACAAATGGGTCAATAAATGATGGGTCTTTTGAAAGAGAGGGAATTGTTATGGGTCTTCCGGTAAGAAATACCTCTCCGCAGGTACCAACGCCTACCTCTATTTTTGTCTTTTCGCATATAGATTTAGGAATCCCTGTTCCTGCTACAATCCTTAAAAATCCATCCCTTAAAGCCAGAATTGCCGCAATCTCTGGCTTTAAGACCTCATTTATCCTATCTAGGCCAATCCTCATAATCTCATCCTCTGTTTCTGCTTTTATATTCCAGACAGCTGTTGAATAGAGGATGGAGAGCAAGGCTATATTTTTCTCTAACTCCTTTTCTTTTTCCCATGCATCTTCTTTCATTTTATTCTATCGCCAATACTCCAATGGACTTATTATGAAAATCAGCCCTGGGTGTCCTTAAAGGACCTATCTCACCATAGCCATAAAATCCAACAATAGGAACATCCTTTGCCTCTTTCTTAATTTCATCTATCTCATTCCTTGCATCCTCACCTAAAATTAACATCCTGTATGATGAGGGGAAAAGAAAAATAATCTTGGGATGAATTTCTGAAATAGCATCACTAATAGCCTCACAACCTGCATTGAGAAGCGATGAGGGATTTTGACCTAATATGCGAATTATTGAATTCTCTGGAATATATGAATCGCAAGCGATTGAGCCATCCTTTCTAAACTCTAAAAATGATTTTACCTTGTAATCGCCTGTTGTTTGAGGAATGCCAATGGGAGAATTCCTAACCTCCTTAATATCAATAGGAGAGCCAAAGGCAAGCTCATCCTCAGAAAGACCCAAAAACTCCAAATAGACCTTTGATGCCCTGTGGCTATCAATCTGATATATTACATTCTCCTTGGCGGAGGTTACCCGCAAAGGTGGTGATTGGGGAGAAAAGCCATGACGCAAAGATGTTTTTATCTTTGCAGATGTTTTAAAAAATGCAGAAACCATACCTTGGGTGAATATCTTTCCATTCAGGAATTGATATGTTTTATTCCTTTTTAGGTCATCGCCTGCTAATGCACCTACTAACGAAATGCAGGGAGAAAGATAATCGTTTATCCCCTTTACCAGAAGGCTGGTTTGTGGAAAAAGCCCATCTGATAAAACAAGCAAAAGACCTTTTTTATATTCATCGCTTACAATTTCTTGTCCAGCTTTCCTTGGATTTTTATAGATATCTTCAATTCCCCTTACCTCTATTTCTTCATCATCAGAACACTTTACAGCAACCACAAGACAAGAGCCAAATAAAATATCATCCTTTATCTCGCCAGAGGTCGTACATCCAATCATCGGTGCTTTAGAAGATGCAAGAAATACAGAAGAGACAAGAGCTTCTATATCAAATATGGTTGAGGCAAAGAGGATAATAAGATCGGGTTTCTTGAGAGAAGAAAGGGCTTGTTTGCAAGCCTCTTTTCCTGCCCTTATTGCATCTCTATCCTTTGCGATACCTATCCCAAAATCCATTTCTCAAATGCGGATTGCGGAGTGTAGATTGCGGAATTAAAACATCTTGTCTTAATTTACTACTTTATAATACCACTTCCTCCGCATTCCTTCTATTTTTTATTCTGTTTCTTTTTTGATTTTTCTTTGCTGTATTAATGGATGCAACAACCATTGCTGTAATTTCATTAGCTTCATCCAATAAATGTTGCACCTCTTCTTTATTCATCAAATTGGTTTCTATAAATAACTCTAGCCAATATAATGTTTCATCTATTTCTTCCTCCACAATACCCATTTTAGATATAAAATCAGGCTTTGATCTGGCTCTACATACTGCACGATAGTTAGCACCAACAGAGGTTGCTGAGCGTAAAAGTTGTCTCACCAATATATTTGCTACATAATTCTTTGGGAAATTTTCTACTAATTTAATCACTTTTATTCCAAATTGTTTAGTTCTTTCTTTTAAACTTTGCTTTTTACTTTCCACTCCGCACTCCGCACTCCGCACTCCGCATTCCCTATTCTTCCACCTTATATTCCCCCTCAATTACATCTTCTTTCTTTTCCTCTTTTGGTGCTTCGCTTTGTGTCCCTGTTTGTGTTTGTTGTTGGGCTGCCTTTGCCTGTGCCTCCCGATAAACAGCCTCACCAAGCTTTTGCGAGGTTTTTAAAAGCTCATCTACCCCCTTTTCTATTGCGGATTTATCATTTCCCTTTATCTTTTCCTTTAAGTTAGAAATAGAATCCTCAATAGCCTTTTTTTCATCAGCAGATACCTTATCTCCATATTCCTTTAATGCCTTCTCTGTTGCATAGATTATATTATCAGCCTTGTTTTTTTCCTCTTGCAATTCCCTCTTTTTCTTATCCTCCTCTGCATGAAGCTCTGCCTCTTTTACCATCCTTTTTATTTCATCATCTGTAAGACCAGAAGATGGCTGAATCCTTATAGATTGCTCCTTCCCTGTTCCCAAATCCTTTGCAGAAACATGCATAATCCCATTTGCATCAATGTCAAAGGTAACCTCTATCTGGGGAAAACCCCTTGGTGCGGGAGGAATGCCAATGAGGTCAAACCTTCCTAAGCTCTTCATCCCATCATCATATACATAAGCCCTCTCACCCTGAAGAACATGAATGGTTACTGCTGATTGATTATCCTCGGCGGTTGAAAAGATCTGACTCTTCTTGGTGGGAATGGTTGTATTTCTCTCAATAAGCTTTGTAAATACTTGACCCAATGTTTCAATGCCCAAAGACAATGGTGTTACATCAAGAAGAAGAACATCCTTTACCTCTCCTTTCAAAACACCAGCTTGGATTGCCGCACCTACAGCAACCACCTCATCTGGATTTACACCCTTATGAGGCTCCTTTTTAAACAGCTCCTTTACCAGCTCCTGAACCTTTGGCATTCTTATCTGTCCACCTACCAGGACAACCTCATCTATATCATCTGCACTTAACCCAGCATCCTGTAGGGCATTTAAACAGGGCTTCCTTGTTTTTTCAATAAGGTCATCCACCAATTGTTCAAGCTTTGCCCTGCTTAATGTTATGGTGAGATGCTTTGGTCCGGTTGCATCTGCTGTAATAAATGGAAGGTTTATCTCGGATGAAAGGGTTGTGGAAAGCTCACATTTTGCCTTTTCTGCTGCCTCCTTTAACCTTTGCAATGCAACCCTATCCTTCCTTAAATCTATTCCTTGCTCCCTCTGGAATTCGTCGGCTAGCCAATCAATTATCCTTTGGTCAAAATCATCTCCTCCCAGGTGTGTATCGCCATTTGTTGACTTTACCTCATAGACGCCCTCGCCAAGCTCAAGGATGGATATATCAAATGTTCCACCCCCTAAGTCATATACGGCAATCTTCTCATTTTTCCCCTTTTTGTCCAAGCCATATGCCAATGATGCGGCGGTTGGCTCATTGATAATCCGCAAAACCTCTAAGCCTGCAATCTTCCCTGCATCCTTGGTTGCCTGCCTTTGGCTGTCATTGAAATATGCGGGAACAGTGATAACAGCCTGTGTTATCTTTTCACCCAAATATGCCTCACAATCCTCCTTTAATTTTTTAAGAATCACAGCTGAAATTTCAGGTGGAGAATATTTTTTATCCTTTACATTAACCCAGGCATCCCCATTATCTGCCGGCACAACCTTGAAGGGAACCTCAGAAATTTCCCTTCCCACCTCGCTATACTTTCTTCCCATAAATCTTTTTATGGAATATACGGTATTTTCTGGATTAACCACAGCCTGGCGTTTTGCAAGCTGACCTACCAGCCTGTCTCCCTCCTTTGTAAAGCCAACCACGGAAGGTGTTGTCCTTCCTCCCTCTATATTTGTTATAACCTTTGGCTCACCACCTTCAATTATAGCCATACAGGAATTTGTTGTTCCAAGATCAATTCCTATTACTTTTGACATCTTATCACATCACCTCAAATAATAATTTTATAAAAAAACCAGACATTTTGCAAGAAATTTGAGTTTTTTTAGATAGGACGGCTGGGCAACAAAACATTTGTTTTGAAATCAATGGCTTTTTTTTCCCTTATAAAATCTTCTAGATTATCTGAGGTATGGATTGTATTTTCAGTAAGGGAATCAGAGTAGTTATCTCTGATAATGCTTAAAGCTACCTCTCTTATCTTTTTTCTTGCACCTATTCCTTCATAGAGCAATGCCAAAGACCTCTTGCCACTCATAAAATTTATCAACTCTTCAAAGAAGGGTTTTCCTCGATGGGGGGCATAAAATTCTTCCATCTGCTCTCTGCTTGGCATTTGAATCTTTGCAGATATAATAAACATCCCTGTCCTGGAAAGAATATCTATAACATCGCCAATTCTTGGGTCATAAGGCTTATCAAAGGCATTTGGCTTAATAATTACCACACTCTCATCTACATCCTTTGGGTTGGAATATTTTATCGCACCGTTCACTGGACCTCCTAAATACTTGTATTTATTCCAAAAGAGGTCAATCTGTGCCTCTGCTTCATCTTTATAGGAAGGGCAAGAAACAGGAAATTCAGCGATTATCTTATTTCCCTCCTTATGAAAAAATCCAAATTTTCCAAGGATTGTTGTCCCATTTCTATGCCTTATATCACCAAGTAGCCTGTTTATCCTTTTAATTACATCCTCTCCCTCAATAACAAGGTTGAATACCCTCCGGACATTGTATTTGCTCTTAGCAAAAGAATTTTCATCCAAAAGCCTTTCTTTAAAAGCATCCTGTACCTCTTGTTCTTTCTTTGTTTTCTGACACCTCAGGGTCTTTACAAAATCAGATGCCAATTCCTTTGTTAATCTATAGATATCAGCACCAATAAAGGTGAGGGGTTTATCTTCTTCTGCCATAAACCTTATCATACTAAGGATTGCTCCTGTAATAGACCTCTCTAATGCCTCTGAATAAATATTTACCATTGTTCTTTCCTTCATCTTGCTTTATAATAGTATAGTTTCTATCTTGAATTTTAACAACAATGGAAAAATTCATTTCAGAGGACGAAATTGGGTGTTTCAAGGAGCTATAGTACAAAAGGAATTACTTTTTGGTATAATACATCGGCAAAATAGAGGAAAAACTAAAAGAGAAAACTTTGACTTATTCAACAAAGTATAAATTCCTTGACAAGAAGAAACATCTTTTATATACTCTTTGAAAATGAAGAATTTTCTTTACATTAGCCTTATAGGTTTTATTTTATTTCTTCCCCTTCTTATTAAATCAGGGAACAAAGAAAGATTTCTTGGGATTGAAAAGAAAGAGCTTCTTGCTTCTTTAATGATTGAGAGCCATAATGTCCCTATTCCAAAATTAGAAGAAAAACAAAGCAAAAACAGGGTTGTCTATACAACCTACATAACCAAAACAGGGGATACCCTCTGGTCAATCTCAAGGAAATTTGGGCTAAACCTTTCTACGCTAATAAGCGTAAATAACCTGACAACCAATGTAATAAAAGAGGGAATTAGCCTTAAGATTCCAAGCCAAAAAGGAATAGTCCATAAGGTAAAAAGCGGCCAAACCCTATGGGATATTGCAAGAACATTTAATGTTTCTTTGAATAAGATAAGAGAGGTAAATGGGATTTCAACCAGCCTAATAAGACCAGGGGAGAAGATATTTCTTCCTGGTGCAAATTTGACCCAGGAAATAGCCCTTGCCCAAAATCTTTCTGATAATTTTGTTAAACCCATTCTTGGTCGCATTACCTCTGGCTTTGGCTATAGATTCCATCCCATCCTTAGAAGATATTGTTTTCATCCAGGCATTGATGTGGCAGCCCCTTATGGAAGTAGCATAAAATCAGCAGCTCCTGGAAAGGTTATCTTTGCCGGATGGAAATCCGGCTATGGCAGGTGTGTAATTATAAAGCATAACAATACATACAAAACATTGTATGCCCATCTTTCAAGAATCTTTGTCCATCAGGGGCAGTTGGTTGAAAAAAAGGAATCTATTGGAGCAGCGGGTGATTCAGGGTTTACCACAGGAACCCACTTACATTTTGAGGTCTTAAAGAACAATAGACCCATAGACCCACGCACACTAATCTACTAAATGGAAAGGGTCCTTTCCGGGATGCGTCCTACAGGGAAACTGCACCTTGGTCATCTAAAGGGTGCATTAGAAAATTGGAAATTCTTACAAGAAAGGTATGAATGCCTCTATATGATTGCAGATTGGCATGCCCTAATGAGCGAATACCAATCTTCAAAGGAAATAGCAAACAATACAAAAGAGGTTCTCATTGATTGGCTCTCATTTGGCATAGACCCTAAGAAGGCTATTATCTTCTGCCAATCAGAAATACCCTGCCATTCTGAGCTATACCTCCTTTTTTCCATCATTACACCACTTGGATGGCTTAAGAGAAACCCAACCTATAAAGAGCAAATTCAAGAGCTTTCAAACCTTGATTTGGAAACACATGGATTTTTAGGCTATCCTGTCCTTCAAGGAGCAGATATTCTACTTTATAAGGCAACGATTGTTCCAATAGGTGTTGACCAGCTTCCCCACCTTGAGCTTACCAGGGAGCTATTGAGGAGGTTTAATCATCTTTATTCAGAGACATTTCCTACCCCCTCTCCTTTGCTTACAGAAACGCCAAAGCTTCCAGGAACAGATGGAAGAAAGATGAGCAAAAGCTACAACAATGCCATATTCATCTCTGATTCCTCTAATGAGATAAGGAAAAAGATAAAGATGATGATTACAGACAAAGAGAGGATTTATTCTAATGACCCTGGACATCCCGATATTTGCAATGTCTTTGATATATGGAAGGCTTTTTCTAAAGAGAAATCTAAAGAAATAGAGAGAGAATGTAAAAATGCAAAGATAGGATGCGTCTCCTGCAAGGATAACCTCTCTTTCCTTTTAAGCGATGAGCTTAAGCCTATCAGGGAAAAAAGGGAGGAATTAGAAAAGGATAGCGAATATCTTTCAAAAATCCTTAAAGAGGGAAGGGAAAGGGCATATGAAATAGCCTCAAGGACGATGGCAGAAATAAGGAAAAAGATTGGGTTTTATGGATAAGGTATTCTTTGACCTTGAGACACAGGATGCATTTGGAGAAGATAGGGATTTTAAAGGTTTAAGGATGTCGGTGGGTGTAATATTTAAAGGGGGTGAATATAGGGCATTTATGGAAGATGAGGTTTTAAAGCTAATAGACGAGCTTTTCTCAGCAGAGCTTGTTGTTGGATTTAACCTTTTTTCTTTTGATTATAAGGTTTTAAAAGGATATACAGAAAAAGACCTATTTTCTATTCCAACTCTTGATATGTTAAGGGAGGCTCAAAAGGCATTGGGGTTTAGGATAAGCCTTGACAACCTTGCAAAGGCAAACCTTAAGAAGGGAAAGAAGGGTTCTGGTCTGGATGCCATTAAATGGTGGAAGGAGGGCAATATTCCTAAGCTTATAGAATATTGCAAATACGATGTAGAGATAACAAAGGAGATATATGAGCTTGGTAAAAAACAGGGGTTTCTCTGTTTTAGCGAAAAGGGTGGGAAGAAAAGGCAATTTAATGTTAAATGGTAATATCGTTTTGATAGGTTTTATGGGTTCTGGAAAAAGCTCTGTGGGAGCTTGTCTTTCTAAAATTTTAAATATGCAATACATAAGCACAGATGATATGATAGAGGAAAGAGAAAAAATGAAAATAAAAAAAATTTTTAAAGAAAAGGGAGAGAAATACTTTAGAGAAAAGGAAAAGGAGGTGATATCTGAGGTATCAAATTTTGACCGATGCGTGATTGCAACGGGTGGAGGGATTGTCCTTAATTGGGACAATGTAGAGAATTTAAGGAAGAATGGAACAATATTTTTCCTTAAAACGAAGGAAGATGTGATATACGAAAGGATTAAAGGCGATAAACAAAGGCCTCTCCTTTCGGTAGATGACCCTATATCTGCCATAAGAAGGATATTGAGAGCAAGGCTTGCTTTGTATAAAGAGGCAGCTGATTATGTAATTGACACATCAGCCCTTTCAATACCAGAGGTTGCAGATAGGGTAATAAAAAAAATAAAAGGAGGAAAGAAATGAGAAAACTAATTTTAATAGGGATTTTGGGTGTAATGCCAATTTGGGGGATAAATATTTCCTTTATTGATGCACAAAAGGCATTTGATAGCCATCCTGATACAGCGAAGGCAAGGGAGATATTGCAAAAGGAGATTGAAAAGGAAAATCTTGAGATAAAGATAAAGGAAAAGGAAATCCTTGCTCTACAAGATGAGCTTGAGAAACCCATTTCAGAGGAGGCAAAGAGGAGGAAAGAGGCAACCATACAGGCAAAGATGGAAGAATATCAAATGTATAAACAAGAGGCAACAGAGAATCTGGCAAAAAAGAGAAAGGAGCTTGAGGATTCTATAAATGTAAAGATAAAAGGCATTATCTCCCAAATTGCAAAGGAGAAAAAGATAGATTTGGTGCTTGATAAGGATAGCATAATCTATGGAGAGGATTCCCTTGATATTACAAATGAGGTAATAAAAAGGATAGCGGAAAAAAAAAGCGAAGAAAAGGAAAATCCCTAAATCCTAAATAATATTATGATTCTTGTTATCGACAATTACGATTCATTCACCTATAACCTTGTCCAATATATTGGAGAGATGAAAAAGACAATTGAGGTTATAAGAAATGACAAAATTTCTCTTTCAGGAATAAAAAAAATTTCTCCCTCTTTTATTGTAATTTCACCTGGGCCAGGAAGGCCAGATGATGCGGGAATATCAAAGGATGTTATAATGGAATTCAAGGGAAAAATTCCCATACTTGGTGTATGCCTTGGTCATCAATGTATTGGTGAGGTGTTTGGAGGAAAGATAATAGGTGCAGATAGGCTTATGCATGGAAAGACATCAGAAATCTTTCACAATGGCAAATTTATCTTTAAAGGCATTCCAAATCCTTTTATAGCAACCAGGTATCATTCCTTAATTATTGACCCTTCTTCTCTCCCTTCTTGTTTAGAAATTACCGCAAGAACAAAAGAGGATGAGATTATGGGGATAAAACATAGGAAATATCCAATATTTGGCGTCCAATTCCATCCTGAATCCATTCTAACAATTGAGGGGAAAAAGCTTCTTTCCAATTTCTTTGAGCTCTGCAATGAAGGATAAAATAAAGAGAAAAGCCTTGTTATGGCTTCTTAAGATAAAGGCACTTAAGCCATTAGAAATGGCAAAATATGCCTATTTTAATACAAATTTTTATAAAAATCTCTATGGAAAAGAGCCTTTTGATTTTAAAAGCCTTCCATTGGCAAAGAAGGAGGCAATAAAAGAGGCATCTCCCTATGACCTGTTGAGCAAAAGGCTTAAAAACAAGGTAATCTGGTATGGAGAGACAACAGGTTCTTCTGGCTCTCCCACACCATCCTTCTATACAGAAAAGGAATTTATGGGAGCATACCTTCTTTCCCTGATTTCACCTTACAACAAGGCCCTTAAGGAAATCATAAGGGAAAATAGAACCTCTGTCAATGGCTTAACCCTTGAATTTACCATTGCCGGTGCATCTTTTGCTGACCTTCTGGTAAAAAATGGTGCATTGGTTTGTAATGTTGGCTCACGCTCAACCATTGGCCCACCCGAGCGTATTGCCAGGGCAATTACAAGGCTTAAGCCATCTATTATTTGTGGAACGCCGATAGATTTTCTCTCCTGGATGTGGATTATAAAGGAGGATTATCCAAAGGAATATGATAGTGTCTTAAAAAACCTAAAGCTTCTTCTCTCAACCGCAGAGCTTTGCTCAGATTCCCGTGTTTTAAGGATCAAGGAGCATTTTGGAATTACCCATATCAATACCTATGCTACGGTTGAGGGATTCTTTACCCTAACCTGCCCCTGTGGAAATAAGCACATCCTTCCTGCATACTACTGTGAGCTATTTGATGAAAATTTAGAATACATTGGAGAAACAGGAAAGGGAAGGCTTGTGATCACAAACCTTGTAAAGAGATCAACCCCATTTGTCAGGTATTTATTGGATGACCTTGTAACCATAGAAGAAACAAAACCCTGCCCTTATGGATTTTCCAAGAATATTATTCCACACGGAAGGTATGAGCTTTCTATAAAAATTAAGGAGAGCCTTTACAATGTAGGTGATATTGAGGAAATCCTCTTTGAATATGGGCTTTTTGGCGATTATTCTATCTCTCTATTCAATGATTATGTCAATGTTGAGATAGAGGAATATGGTAGCTATAAAATAGATGGATTAGAGGAAGAGCTTTTTAATCTCTTTGGAATTCCTTGTAAAATAAAGATTGTTGAATGGGGAAGCCTTACACCATACAGAGAGATAAGAAAAACAAAGCCAATCCTTAAGTTTATAGACCAAAGAAGGGAAAAAACCCAAAAGATTCCAGAGGTTTTGTAGCATAACAGGCGTTTCCGTAAAAATTTAGCAAATTTTAATGTAAGTGCTTGTAAATCAATGTTAGAAAGTTTTTTGTTTCATTATCGTAAGTCTTTTATTTTCAAAGGATTATAAAAAAATTACGGAACCTCTGGTAACTTCCTATTATGAAAATTCTTTAAATCCCACCTTTCTTCCTGTTTTTATCTTTAATTCGGAGAGGGTGGGATTTGAACCCACGGACGAGTTTCCCCATCACACGCTTTCCAGGCGTGCCTGTTCGACCACTCCAGCACCTCTCCATTCGTTGAGCATCCACTTGGGGACCAATTCATCCACCAATAGTATGCATCAGCCGATTACCCTCTTTAAACCTATATGACAAGGGCTTCATTTTTACAGCAAGTTCTATAATCTTTTTAATCTTATCAACCCCTCCTTCTTCCCTAATTGGGGTCTTTATATCAACCTCATTATTATCAAGAAGGCAGGGTTTTATTTTACCATCAGGAGTCAGCCTTATTCTATTGCAAGATGAACAAAATGGTCTACTCATTGCCTGGATTATCCCAATCTTTGCCCCATTTATTAAATAGTATCTTGCCGGACCCTTTCCATAGCCCTCATCAATAGGCTCTTTTTTTATCCCATTAAAGCAATTATCTAAAGAAACAAAAAACCTTTCCCAATCAACCCCTAAAACTGGGATGAGTTCTATAAACCGAACAATAATCCCACTATCTTCTGAAAACCTTATAAAGGACATAATCTCATCATCGTTTATTTGCTTCATAATCACGCTATTTATCTTTACAAAAAACCCTTCCTCTTTTGCAGACCTTATTGTCCCAATAAGCCTTTCTAATCCATCTTTTCCGGTAATTTTTTTGTATCTTTCTTCTCTAAGTGAATCAAGGCTTATATTTATCTTATAAAACCCTGCATTTTTAAGCAAAGAAAGATAATTAGAAAGAAAAGTGCCATTTGTGGTTAGAGAAAGATTTATCCCAGCAATTTTCCCAAGCTCAAGGATAAAATCGCTTATTCCTTTTCTTATTAGGGGTTCCCCCCCTGTTATCCTAATATTTTTAATCCCAAGGGAGGCAGCTATCTTTATTACCTTTAGTATCTCCTCATAGCTTAAAATCTCAAGATGGTCCTTTTTTAAGAATGGACGACAGTATATACAAGAAAGATTACAATGGTCTGTAATAGAAACCCTTAAGTAATCAATTATTCTTCCCAGGGAATCACGAAGCATAGCAAAATTTTACTTACCCATTTTCTCGTCAAATTTGACTGCATCTTTTGTAGATGGTATCCATCTTTATCCCATACAAGGGATCTTTCTAATTGCAATTTACCATGTTTAGCTTTAGCTAAACACCTACAATTGATTCTACTATATGCTTATTAAATTTTATCTCAAAGCCCAAGGCTAAAGCAAGGAGCTCGGTAAAGTAAAGAATAGGAAGATTAAATTTTTCCTTGTATTTTTTCTCTATCTCTCTCTGCCTTAAATCAAGGTTTGCCTGGCACAATGGGCAGGCAACCACAATAAAATCAGCCTCCCAATCCCTTGCATCTTTTAATATTTCATAACCCCTTTGTAAAACTATATCTGTCCTTGGAATGGAAAGGTCTCCACCACAGCATTCGGTTTTATAGGCCCAGGGCTTTGTGTTTAGCCCTATGGCAGACATAAGAATGTCTAATGATTCTGGGTTTTCCACATCATCAAAGGCTATTTCTTTT
>JBFLYE010000163.1 GCA_040756715.1 bacterium | reverse complement strand
AAAACTTAACCTTTTTCAATTCAAAATTCAAAATTTAGAATTCAAAATTTCTTAAAAGGTGGATGAATTTTTAACAGATAAACACAACCCTATCTATTTTTGCACTAAGTAATGGAAGATACTATAACATTCATCACCAAGGAAGCTTAAACACATATTAAGGAGCTAAACACATACGGTATTTAAGAATGAAACATCTAATCCTTTTCTCTGACATTCTCATAAAATGTGGGGTTTTTGCCTCTATTTTCTTTATCCCGGTCTACTTTGATACAAGGCTCTATAATGTTTTTGACCTATCAAAGCTTGCTGCTATGTATATCCTTTGCTTGATAATCCTTTTAGGATGGGTAATCAAGCTTGTTTTTTCAAAAGAAAAAATAAATTTTGGGCCATTAAAATGGCAAGTTTTGATATTTTTTATTATAAGCCTTCTTTCTGTTCTCTTCTCTATCAACAAGATTGTCTCTATATTCGGATACTATAGGCACTACGAAGGGCTTTTATCCTTAATTTGTTACCTTATTCTTTTCCTCTCTATTGTTTCTTTTTTTGAGAGAAAATCTGTTCCCCTCCTCGTTGATACCTTACTTATAACAGGTGCTATTTGCTCTCTCTATGGAATTGTCCAACACTATAGGTTTGATCCATTTTCCTGGAGTGGAGCAGCTGGAAATCCAAATAGTGTAAGCTCTTTCTTTGGAAACCCTGCATTCTTTGGAGGCTATATTACAATCCTCCTTCCCATTGCTTTTGGCTCTCTTCTCTCTTGTTCGGGTAAAATAAAATTTATTTTTTACGGAATTATCTTTTTTCTTATCTGTGAAGGCTTTTTCTTAAGCAATAGAAGGGCTTGCTATTTTGGTCTATTCTTTGGCTCATTGTTATTTTTGTTTTTGATTATGAAATATAAGATGACAAAAAAAGCCCTTTTAATTAGCCTTATATTTTTTATTCCAGGGATATATTATAACATAAAACCAGAAACATCTACTATGAGGAGATTTCTTACCACATTTACAGGAAAGGAGTCTGCACAAAGACCTTCAGAGATTGCATATAAGGCAACATCCCATGGATTTGAAAGCTCAGCGGGTGTTCGGATACATATCTGGAAGGATACCCTAAATATTATCAAGAAATATCCCATTTTTGGCATCGGTCTTGACGGGCTTGGCAATGTTTATCTTAAGTATAGGTCAATGGGTGTATTTAGGCTAGAAGGAGATGCAAAGGCAGATTCTGCACACAATGAATTTTTGGATATAGCTGTAACAAGAGGAATTTCAGGCCTTATTATCTATCTTTGGCTTATCGGCTCTTTTATCTTTTTCTGCATAAAGAAAGGGTTTAAAATCCCAAAAGAAGAAGGTCTTATAATCTTTGGAATAGCTTGTGGCTGCTTATCTTATTTTATCCAAACCCTATTTTCATTTGGTGTTACGCCTGTATTTTCAACCCTATGGATCGTAATGGGTGTGGCTTGTGTTTTTTCTAAAAAGGAGAAAAAGCAAGCTTTTTCATATTCCTTTATCTTTCCCATTATTTCAATTATTATAGGAATCTTTGGCTTTGCTTCTGTTTTCTCTGGGGTTTTCTTTGTTTATTCTATCCTTATTGTCCTATTGGGAATGCTTCCTTGCGGATGGATTGCAATGAATAAAAATATAAAACCCTATATCTCAAACACAAGGGCGGCTCTTTTTGGAGGATATATTTTTATTATCTTCATCCTTTTCCTTTTGGCTACAAACATATATTTTGCTGATGTTCATTATAAGGCTGGAACAAAAAAGAGAGGAGATGAGGGATTAAAGGAATATGAGGAAGCGGTAAGGCTAAACCCAACCATTGATTGGTATCAAGGAGAGGTTATAAGGCTTTTGCTTGAGAGGGCAAAGGGGAAAAGGGATCCCAAATACCTTGAAGAGGTTATCTTAAGGATAAAAAAGGTAATAAACCTTTTTCCTCAGGATGCAAATAATCACAATACATTGGGCTTGGCTTATGATTTTAAAGGAGAGCTTACGAGAAATAAGAATGACAAAGAGGTTATCTCCTGTTATAAAAATGCAATCTTTTGGAACCCATTCTATGTTGGTGCATATAACAATATTGGTGTAATCTACGGAAGGAATGCAAATTATGGAGAGGCTGAGAAATATTTTACAGAAGGACTAAGGATTGAGCCAGGAAATGGAGTCTCGTTAGAGAATCTTCATAAAATTGCCGATGCCTATATCTTTTACAAAAAGATAGATGATGCGAAAAGGGTTCTTACCAATATTGCAAAATTTTCTCCCGATTATCCAAGGATTATGGAGATATATACAAACCTTGGAAATATCTATAAAGAAAGAAATGAATTGGATAAAATAGAGGAAATATGCCTCCTTATGATAAAGGCAGATAAAAATAATGTTATTGCCCATAGAAACCTTGGCTCAATATATTTTTCACAGAAAAAATACAAAAAGGCAAAAGAAGAATTTAAGTATGTTTTGAAGATAGAGCCAGAGGATGAATATTCAAAGAATTTCTTAAGGTTATGTAAAGAGAAATGATAATTGGAATAACAGGAAAGATTGGCTCTGGAAAGACAACAATAGGAAGGATTTTTGAGAAATATGGGGCTTTTGTAATTGATGCTGATATTGTTGGTCATAAAGTATTAGAAGAGAAAAAAGAAGAAATTCTTAAGGCATTTGGAACTATTGAGAGAAAAACCCTGGCAGATATTGTCTTTAAAGATAAAAACAAGCTTGAAAAATTAAATAAAATAACCCATCCTTTAATTATAAAGAAAATAAAAAATCTGATAAAACATTCTAAAGGGCAATTGATTGTGGTTGCTGCCCCATTTTTGATTGAGACAGAATTAAAGACAATTGTTGATAAAACAATCCTTATAATCTGCGATAAAGACATTATCCTTAAAAGGATGAAAAAAGGGGGCTGGGAAATTTCTGATGTTTTAAGGAGGATGAAAAACCAGCCAAATGATAGCAAAAGGATTCCATTTTCTGATATAATAATTGATAACAATGGCCCTCTTTCAAAAATAGAGAAAAGGATAAAAAAAATTATAAAAGAAGAATTAAGATTTAAGCTCTTTGAACATACAGCAGACATTGGAATAATTGCCTTTGGGAACACAAAAGAAAGGCTTTTTGAAAATTGTAGCTATGGGATGTTTTCAATATTGGCAGATTTGTCAAATGTCAGGTGTTGTGAAAGAATAAAAATCTCATCAAGTGGAAATGGGGATGATGAAATGCTTGTAAATACCCTCTCTGAGCTTTTATTTTGCTTTACAGGGAAAGGCTATCTTCTTAAAAAATTTAAAACAGAAATTATAGGAAATAATGTGTCTGTTTTAGCAAGTGGAGAGCAATTAAGCAAAAACCATATATTAAAGATGGAGATAAAGACGGTTACATATCATAATTTAGAGATAAAAAAAAGGAAAGATGGCTGGATAGCCAGGGTAATATTTGATGT
>JBFLYE010000162.1 GCA_040756715.1 bacterium | reverse complement strand
TAAAAAAGCCATAAAAAAGGTCTACAGGTTTGAATAAAACCCTCATTTTATGCATATAAAAAAATTTTTCTTAAAGATTTTCAACCTCCTGCTTGGTGTTTTAACAGAGGTTTTGTTTTTTCTTGCCCTTTTTCTTGTATTAGGAATTCCTGCAATGCTCATCTGGCTTATTAAATGACAAATCTTAGAACAATCTTTTATTATATAGGAAGAATAATCTCAGCCTTTTCTTTTGTTGCATTTATCCATTGCATTCTTGCCATAATAATGGCCGAATATAGCTCGGCAATAGACTTCCTTATTACATTTTCCTCATTTGTCCTGGCTGGTTATATCCTTATTTTATTGGGAAAAAAGGGCGAGATTACATGGGTGGTTGGAATGGTTATTGTCTCTTTATCCTGGTTTTTTCTTATGTTCCTGGTTGCCATTCCATTATTCTTATCAGGGCATTATCTTTCATACCTTGATGCTTGTTTTGATGCAATGTCTGGCCTGGCTACCGTCGGTTTTTCCTTGATCAATGATATTGACCACCTCTCTTATTCTCTCAATACCTGGAGGTTTTTCTTTCCCTACATTGCAGGACAGGGAATAATTCTGGTAGCCTTAGTCTTTCTTGCCTCAAGCCCTTCTGGCTATGGAATGTATCTGGGAGAGGGAAGGGAGGATAGAATCCTTCCAAACATTGCATCTACCGCACGGATAATTTGGAGCATAGCCATCCTATATCTGGTGGTAGGGATGAGCATTTTATGGCTAATTGGAATAAATAAAGACCTGGGTATGGTAAATGCATTCTTCCATGCAATGTGGCTTTATATGAGTGGCTGGGCTACCTGTGGGCTATCCCCTACTTCATCATCTGTCCTTTTTTATTATAGCCCATTGATTGACCTTGCCACAATGGTTGTTTTTATATTAGGTTCTCTTAGCTTTTATCTCCATTATACGGTCTGGACAGGAAAGAGGCTTGAGATATTTAAGGATGAAGAGATAAGAACCTTCCTTTTTACCCTAGGTATTTCATTTATCTTTATAAGCATTGGTATTGTTAAATCAGGGCTTTATCATGATTTTCCCTCATTTTTTCTAAATGCCTTATACCACACAACATCTGCCCATGCAACCTGTGGCTTATCTATGGTATATCCAGCTTATTTCGTAAGATGGGGAGAGATTGCATTGATTGGTATGGTAATTGCTATGGGAATTGGTGGATCTGCTGGCTCAACCAGTGGAGGGATTAAAATTTTAAGGGTAGGGATAATTGTAAAGGCTCTTATCCAGGATATAAAAAGCCTTGCCTTTCCAAGCTCAGCCGTGGTTTGTGAGAAATTTCACCATATAAAGGATATTCTCCTTAATGATAGGCTTGTTAGGGCAAGTATGATTATTATGCTCTCCTACATTTCTACATACTTCATTGGTGCATTGGTTGGCATTATGTATGGATACCCATTCATTAAAAGCCTGTTTGAGTCAGTATCAGCAACATCGGGAACAGGCTTTAGTTGCGGGATTGTATCAAGTAATATGCCCTCTTTTATGAAGATTGTTTATATCTTTCAAATGTGGGCAGGTAGGTTGGAATTTATCTCTATATTTGCTATAATAAGTTTAATTTTGGGGAGGAAGCGATGAAGTTCGGGGTTCGGGTTTTGTTTTTTCTCTTGCTTTGTTCTTTATCTTATGGAATAAGTATATCAGATCTTATTCAGAAGCCAAGAGAGAAAGCTATAGAGATTGAAGGAGAGGTGGTGGGAAAGCCTATGAAAAGAAAAAATTTCTATCTTCTCAATATATATGACAAAACAGGGGCAATTGGTGTATTTATAAGGCTTGACAAATGCCCAAAGATAAGCTATTATGGCAGATATGGCGTAATGGGAGACAAAATAAGGGTTTCTGGAATATTCCATCCAGCTTGCAAAGAGCATGGGGGAAAGATGGATATTCACGCTAGCTCTATAGAGGTATTAGAGAAAGGAAGAAGGATTGAGAAGCCTGTATCTAGGACAAAATTAGGAATATTAGCTATTTTATCGTTATTGGCACTCCTTCTTATTTTTGTAAGGAAAAGGTATGCAAGCAATTGAAGATATAGAAGAGGCGGTAAGGGAAATAGAGATGGCAAAGGGCGAGAATGAGCTTTCTCTAATTAAGGCAAGGTATCTTGGAAGCAAGGGGATAATCACAAGCGCTTTGGCTAATCTAAAAAATATTCCTCAAGAAAAAAGAAAAGAAATAGGAAAGAGCCTTAATGAGGCAAAAAGGGCAATAGAAAAGGCAATCAAAGAGAAGAAATTTAAGAAAGAAGAAGAATTCTTTGATGAAACCCTTCCTGCGATTATGCCAAAGATTGGAAAAAAACACCCAATAACCTCTGTAATGGATGAGGTTGTTGATATATTCGTCCAGCTAGGATTTTCTATTGAGGAAGGACCTGAGATTGAGCTTATTGAGTATAATTTTGATGCCCTAAATATTCCTTCCCATCACCCTGCACGGGATATGCACGACACATTCTATATTGATGATACATATTTATTGCGAACCCATACCTCGCCGGTTCAGATAAGGGTAATGAAGGAGAAAAAACCACCCATTAGAATTATTGCACCTGGGAGGGTTTATAGGAGGGATGCTGATATATCCCATTCTCCAATGTTTCATCAGGTGGAAGGGCTTTTGGTTGATAAAAACATTACATTTGGCGACCTAAAGGGCATTCTCTCATTCTTCCTTGAGGAGGTCTTTGGAAAGGGAAGCAAGATAAGGTTTAGACCAAGCTATTTTCCATTTACCGAGCCATCCTCTGAGGTTGATATATCCTGTATCTTGTGCAATAGCAAGGGATGCAGAACCTGTAAGAATACAGGCTATCTTGAAATCCTGGGTGCAGGAATGGTAGATCCTGAGGTATTCAAATATGTTGGAATAGATATAGAAGAATACACAGGCTTTGCATTTGGGCTTGGAATTGAGAGGATTGCTATGCTAAAATATGGAATAACAGACATAAGGCTATTTTTTGAAAATGATCTGAGGTTTCTTACCAGTGTTTAGCTAGATTAGAAAATGATTTAGGAATTAGGACTTTTATGATTTTTTAATATAAATTTCTTTACAAAAAGAAGATTGATTTTTATAATATATTTATAATTTTTTAAGAGGTGAAGAAATAATAAATAGCTTTAAAACATTTATTTTGCTATGTGGCCTTACCTTTTTGCTTCTTGCAATAGGAAGGGTAATAGGAGGGCAATCTGGGCTTACCTTTGCCCTGATTATGGCAGGGATAATGAATTTGGGAGCCTATTTTTTCTCTGACAAAATTGTCCTTGCAATGTATGGAGCAAAAGAGGTATCTGAAAAGGAGCTACCCGATGTCCATAGGATTGTCCATAACCTTACCCAGGCATCAGGGATGCCAAAACCAAAGATTTATCTTATGGAAAATGCTTCGCCAAATGCCTTTGCTACAGGAAGAGACCCAAAGCATGCCTCTGTTGCTGTAACAACAGGGATATTAAAGCTCCTTTCCTATGATGAGCTAGAGGGTGTGATAGGACATGAGCTTGCCCACATAAAGAATAGGGATATTCTTATTGCTACCATTGCGGCAACCATTGCCTCGGCGATAAGCTATCTGGCTCATATGGCACAATGGGCGGCTATTTTTGGAGGAAGCAGGGATGAGGAGGGAAGAAGGAGTAATCCTTTGGTTTTCCTTGCCATAGCCATTGTTGCACCATTAGCCGCTTTGATAATCCAGATGGCAATATCAAGATCAAGGGAATACCTTGCCGATGCTGAAGGAGCAAGGCTCTGCGGCTCTCCGAATAAGCTTGCCTCCTCGCTTGAGAAATTAAGGATGGGTGTGTCCAGGATTCCAATGGATGCAAACCCATCAACCAGCCATATGTTCATTGTTAATCCATTGTCTAGTGGATTTTTCCTTTCCCTTTTCTCAACCCATCCTCCTATTGAGGAAAGGATAAGGCGTTTAAGGGGGATGATAAGATGAAAAAAGGCATACATCCCGAATATAAAAATGTTGTGGTAAGTTGTGCTTGTGGCATGAGCTTTGAGACAAGGTCAACCTATTCCAAAGGAAATGCCATAAGGCTTGAGATATGCTCAAATTGCCATCCATTCTTTACTGGAAAGCAAAAGCTGGTTGATACAGCAGGAAGGGTAGAAAGGTTTCAAGAAAGGTATAAGAAAAGAAAGAGATCAACAGGATAATTGATTGTATATTTTAACGGCAATTTTAAAGCATTAGAAAAAGCTTGTATTTCTCCCCTTGACCATTCCTTCCTTTATGGTGACGGCATATTTGAGACGATCAGGGCATATAAGGGAAAAATTTTTAAGCTAGATGAGCATATAGAAAGGCTTAAAAATGCTGCTTCTCAATTAGAGCTAAAAATTCCCGATATTTCTTTAGAAATCCTGCAAGAGCTTTTAAACCTAAATAGGCTAAAGGATGCAATGATTAGGATTACCATTTCAAGGGGAGAAGGGCAAAGGGGAATAGACCCTGCTTTATGCAAAAAACCAAATATTGTTGTCATCGCAGAGGAATTTAGGGGCTTTTCAAAAAAATGTGTATCTGCGACAATATTGGATATAAGAAGGCAGCATCCAAAGACCCTTCCTCCCATAAAATCAAACAATTACCTTCCAAATATCCTGGCAAAGATTGAGGCAAAGAAAAAAGGGGTAGATGAGGGAATATTTTTTACAATTGATGGCTATGTAGCTTGCGGAATAACAAGCAATATATTTATTTTTAGCAGGGGTAAGCTAATTACCCCTCCTTTATCTACCGGGATACTCCCTGGGATTACAAGAAAGGTTATAATTGAAATAGCAAGCTCAATTGGCATCCCTGTTCTTGAGAAAAGATTTAGAAAACCTGCCCTCTTTGAGGCAGATTATGTATTTCTAACAAGCACAGGCTATGAAATTATGCCCATTTCAAGGATAGATGATTATGAATATAAAATCTCCCAGGAGCTAATAGACAAGCTTCTTTCTTTATTTAGGGAGAAAGTATGTGTTTCATCTTTTAATCAAAAATTCTAATGTCTTCTCTATTCTCAGGTCTTTCTTAAATGCCTCTCTTTTTTCAGGGGATAATGCCTTTTCTATGGCATCATTTGAAAAATTCCT